>JAIRJY010000069.1 GCA_031260365.1 Nitrososphaerota archaeon
TCAAATTCTTGTTTGGGATTGTTTGAATAATCGTGGTGTGTTTGCTTATCTTTGGTTGGGTAATGCGGGTACTATGTACGCGCTTGAGCCAAGGACTGGTGAACTTGTGTACACTATGGTTAATGTTCCTGCTGGTACTATTTATTATGGACCTAATGGTGAGATGTTGAAGTATCAGCTTGTTAATTATGGCACTACTGATGGTCCGAACTGGCATTTATTACAGTGGAATTCTAGCTATGTAGTTCATAAGGATAAGGTTGGTATGTTAGAGAGCTGGGGTAGTCAGGTACAGGGTGTTACTTATGATGCAGCAGCTCGTGGTTATGACCTTAACATTTCAATATCCACGCCACTAACCGGAAACATAATGACCGTGTTCCCAACAGACCGCGTCATAGTAGGCAGAGCTACAAAAGATGATGTAATTCTTTCAGCTATAAATATTAAATCTGGTTATGAAGGACAACTTTTATTTAGTAATGTCCGTTGGGCTGGACCTACCGTTTGGCAAGATGTTAGCGTAACTAGTGGTGGACAAGCAGGCTGGGTTGCATATAGTCAAGAAAACTATGTAGCCATTCTTTGGACAAAGGAAAACAGAGTTCACTATGCTTTTAGTTTAGAAAATGGGGCATTCCTATGGGAAACAGAGCCACAAATTTATGCAGACGCATGGAGTGACGCAGCTACGTCTCTTGATAAGCTTATTGCATATGATAGGCTTTATGCGGCGAGTTGTGGTGGTATTGTGTATTGTTATGATATTGTGGATGGTGGTTTGCTTTGGACGTATGTTGCTGAGGATAAATATACTGAGTCTTATATTACGGCGAATTGGTGGTTGGTTCCAGTGTTTATTTCGGACGATAAGGTTTATTTTGGTCATATGGAGCATTCTGCTCTTGAGCCAAAGCCTAGGGGTGCACCGTTTTTTGCAGTTGATGCGTTTAGCGGTGAGCTTGTTTGGGAGATTAATGGTGCGTTTCGTCAGTCTCGTTGGGGCGGTCGTGCGATTATTGGTGATAGTGTTATAGTTACTCAGGACACTTATGATCAGCAGATTTATGCTATTGGTAGGGGTCCGTGTGCTATGACTGTTGTTGCGCCTGATGTCGTGGTTGCGTTGAATACTCCTGTTTTGCTTAGGGGGGCTATTATGGATGTTTCTCCTGGTACGCAGAGTGCTGAACTTCGGTTGCGGTTTCCTAATGGTGTCCCAGTGGTGCGCGATGCAGATATGAGTGCGTGGATGCTTCATGTTTATAAGCAGTTTCCTGCGGTGACGGTTAGTGGTGTTGAGATTTCTTTTGATGCTGTTGCTCCTAACGGTGAGTATGTTACTTTAGGCAGTACGGTGAGTGATGCAAATGGTCGTTTTTCTTTTAGTTTTACGCCTGAGTTAGAGGGTCAATATGATGTCTTTGCGTTCTTTGGTGGTTCTGCTTCGTATTATCATGCTGATGCTCAAACTGAGTTGTTGGTGTCTTCTGTTGTTGGTTCTGGCACACCGTATGCTATGTATGCTTTCGTTGTTGGTATTGTAGTGGCTGTTGCCGTTATTTTTGTTGGCATACTGGTGCTTAAAAAGAAGTAAACAACAAAAAACAAACCTTTTCTTTTTTTGTTAATACCATTTGTTTATGAATATTTCTTAAAAAGCTTCAATTTTTAGAGATCCATTAAACATTAGAAATAGTGATAATTGGCTGGTTCTCTTCTCTGTAACATGTGAAATTGACTACCGATAGATTTTTATTTGAACAACTACTCTTTATGTACTAAGTGATTTAAGAGGTAATGATATGAGGGATTGTCACCTCAATAGTTGGGATCGTTGGGTATTTACTTTACGTTTTTCCTAGCTTTGGTTATAAGTATGCCTCATATTTTTTAAACGAGTTTTATATTGATATCAGTTTAAACGTTAATATAAATTATGGGAGACCAAGTTGAATATGCCAAAAATGTCTGGTGCACAAGCACTTTTAGAATCTCTTGAACGTCAAAATGTTGATACAATCTTTGGAATCTTAGGAGGGGCTATCCTTCCGGTGTATGACGCACTTTATAACAACAAAAAAATCCGTCATATCCTTGCTCGTCATGAACAGTGTGCTGCACATGAAGCTGAAGGATATGCAAAAGCCAGTGGACGCGTAGGTGTATGCATGGCAACCAGTGGTCCAGGTGCTACAAACTTGGTAACAGGTATAGCAAACGCTTATCTAGATTCCAGTCCAGTTATTGCTTTAACAGGGCAAATCCCTACATGTGGCATTAACTCAAGTTACATGATTGGTAGAGATGCCTTTCAAGAAGCAGACATTCTGGGCATAACAACTGCAATTACTAAACATAATTACCAACCACGCACCGTTTCAGAGATACCACAAATGGTAACAAACGCTTTCCACATTGCAACGACTGGTAGACCTGGTCCTGTTTTAATCGATTTACCCAAAAACGTGCAAACAAACATTGATCACGTTGAATTTACAGATAAACACAATATCCGAAGCTACAGACTACCTCAAACACCTAAACCTGCTCAAGTCAACCAAGCAGCTGAACTTTTAGCAAAAGCTGAACGTCCAATATTGTTAATTGGAGGAGGTGTCATTTTAGCAGGAGCATCTGATGAAATAATTAAAATGTCTGATTTGCTAATGGCTCCTGTTGCAACTACTTTTATGGGTAAAGGTGCTTTCCCTGAAAATCATCCATTATCTCTAGGAAGCGTAGGCATGCATGGTAATCCTGCAGCTAATAGACTAATCAGTGAAGCAGATGTCTTATTGGCTGTTGGAACCCGTTTCTCTGACCGCGCAACCACTAACTTGGATACGTTTGCAAAAGACGCAAAGAAAATCCAAATTGATATAGACGCAGCAGAAATTAACAAAAACATAGAGGTAGATTTAGCTATTATAGCTGATGCAAAAGTTTCACTGAATATGTTATTCACAGCTACTTCAGAGAAATTAAAGAAAGGCGAAGGCAAAGTTTGGATAAAACGCGTTAAAGAAGCCAAAGAACAACTAAGTCCGCTGCTAAAAGAAATCCCTCGTGATATGGTGCCAAAAGCATTACTATCGGAACTACGTAAATTATTACCTCAGAATGGTATAATTACAACTGAAGTTGGACAAAATCAAATGTGGTCTGCCCTCTATATGCAGGCATTGCAACCGCGAACTTTTATCAGCTCAGGAGGACTTGGGACAATGGGTTTTGGTTTTCCCGCAGCAATAGGTGCAAAAGTGGCTTGCCAAGATCGCATAGTTGTTGATATTGCAGGTGATGGCAGTTTTATAATGTCTGAGCAAGAATTGGCTTGTAGTGTTATGGAAGACATACCTGTAATAGTTGTTGTGTTAAATAATGGTGTATTGGGTATGGTTGCTCAATGGCAAAGAACTCTATATGACCGGCGTTACAACGCCATTAACTTGGGTAAAACACCCGACTTTGTCAAATTAGCTGAAGCATACGGAGCACAAGGTATACGAGTAGATTCAATAGATAAATTCAAAAACGCAGTTAAAACTGCAATGAATAGCAAAGTTACAACAGTTATCGATGTGCCTATTGGTTCAGAAACAGATGTGGTACCATTTGTACCTCCAGGTTATGGATTACCACAACAGAGAGGTGACTATTAATGGAATCTGGAAAAACAAAAGTAATATCCGTTCTAGTTGAAAACAAACCCGGTGTACTACATTCTATTGCTAACCTGTTTAGACGACGAAACTTTAACATTGAAAGTATAACAGTCGGAGCTACACAACAAAAAGACATTGCACGTATGACAATCACAGTAAATGCAGACGAAAAAACCCTTGATCAAGTCGTCAAACAAGTCGCTAAACAAATTGACACCTTAACAGTCGAAGAATTAGAACAAGGCACCTTTGTCATGCGCGAACTGGCTCTTATAAAAGTAAACATTACAGTATCTAAAGAACGCTCTGATGTAATCAATTTTGTCAACGTTTTTCGTGGTAGAATAATTGATGTTTCAACTGATAGCATAACAGTAGAAATTACAGGTGGACCCTATAAAATCGATGCTTTCCTAAACTTGATGAAGACCTACGGAGTTTTGGAACTCGCAAGGACAGGAATAACCGCATTAGCGCGGGGTGCTAAATCAATTAGAATTGACGAGTAAAAAAAACTGCAGAATGGAAAAGTTTAACCTCCTCTTTTAACTTTGAATTCATACAACTTTAGGGGTTTAATCTATAATAACATTTACAAAACGAAAAACAAAATAAATAGAGCCGAAAAAGCATGAATATCACCGAAAAAATTTTAGCTAAAGCATCAAACAAAAAATTCGTTTCCTCCGGAGAAATAGTAAATGTAAACGTTGACGTATTAATGACCCATGATTTAACCGGTCCTTTAGCTGTAGAATCATTCAAAAAAATTGGCGAAGAAAAAGTTTGGGACAACCAAAAAATCGTTATAATCTTAGATCATCAAATTCCAGCTGAATCTATTAAAGCTGCTGAACTTCATAAAACAATGCGCCAGTTCGCAAAAGAGCAAAAAATACGCATATACGATGTAGGTCGTGGCGGCATCTGTCATCAAGTCATGCCTGAACAAGGACATGTAGCTCCAGGCACTGTTATTGTTGGCTCGGACTCTCACACTTGTACTTATGGAGCTTTTGGTGCTTTTTCCACAGGTATTGGTTCAACAGAGGCTGCTGCAGTTATGGCTACTGGAAAAATTTGGTTTAAAGTGCCTCCGGCAATCAAAATAGTAGTGAACGGGAAATTTAACAAATATGTTACACCTAAAGACTTGATTCTAAATATAATTGGTAATCTTGGTGTTGATGGGGCAATATACAAAAGTGTCGAATTTACTGGTTCTACTATACATGAAATGAGTATAGCCGGTAGAATGACTCTGTGCAACATGGCTGTTGAAATGGGTGCTAAAAACGGTATAATTGAACCTGACAATGCAACAAAAGAGTATCTGCAACGTCGGATCGACTCTTTAACAGATTTTACATCTCTAAAAAGTGATACAGCTGCTCAGTATGAGCGTACATTGGAATTTGATGTTTCAAAAATGGAACCTCAAATTGCTTGTCCTTCATCTGTTGATAATGTTAAAACAGTATCAGAAATTAGCGGCATACCAATTGATCAAGCCTTCATAGGTTCATGTACCAATGGTAGACTAGAAGATTTGAGGATAGCTGCTCAAATTATAAAAGGTAAAAAAATCAAAGATGGCGTCCGCGCTTTGGTAATTCCTGCTTCTCAAGAAATTTACAAGCAAGCATTATCTGAGGGTTTAATTGAGCTTTTTACTGAAGCAGGTGCAATCTTTTGTGGTTCTGCATGTGGTCCATGTTTGGGTGGACACATCGGACTATTAGCAGCAGGTGAAACATGTGTTAGCACAAGTAATCGCAACTTTATCGGTAGAATGGGTAGTACCAAAGCTAATGTCTACTTGGCTTCACCTGCGGTTGTTGCCGCTTCAGCTATAACAGGTAAAATTACAAACCCTATAACTTTGGAGGAAAAACAGTAATGGAGTCCAGAATCAAAGCACCAGCCATAAAATTTGGAAACAACATAGACACAGACGTTATTTTACCCGGAAAATACCTGATATTAGTTGACCCTTATGAATTAGGTAAACACGCCTTGGAAAGTTTAGATGTTGATTTTGTTAATAAAGCAAAAGATGGTATTGCGTTAATTGGCGGTAAAAATTTTGGTTGTGGCTCAAGCAGAGAACAAGCTCCTCTAGCCTTAAAGTATGCAGGTGTAAAATGTGTTATAGCAGAAACTTTTGCACGTATCTTTTATCGTAATGCTATCAACATAGGTTTACCTGTCATCGAGTGTGCGAAAATTTCAGAAATTACAAAAACTGGTGACGTGATTTCTGTTGATTTAGAAACAGGTAAAATCCAAAATTTGACCAATGATAAAGCGTTACAGGGTACACTTTTACCTCCATTTATCATGGAGATTCTAGCTGATGGCGGTTTAATTGAGAATTTACGTAAAAGGATGGAAAAGAAATGACTGAATACAAAATAGCACTAATGCCAGGTGATGGTATAGGTCCAGAGTTAACAGAGGCAACTCTAAAAGTTTTGAATGTAGTGCAAGAAAATTTCGCTGTAAACTTTCACATAGTATATGCCGAAGCAGGTGATGCTGTGCTAAAAAAAAGAGGTGTTGCATTACCTGAGGATAGCTTAAAAACTATTCGAGAATCACATGTCTGTTTAAAAGGTCCAGTAGGCGAAACCGCCGCAGATGTCATAGTTAAACTACGTTTACTATTTGATTTGTATGCTAATATACGTCCTCTAAAAGCATTTCCAAATGTGCCTGTTGCTAGTCCAGATATAGACATGATTTTTGTGCGCGAAAACACTGAAGATGTCTATAAAGGATTAGAATACAACATAGGCAATGATGTTACAGTGTGTCTGCGTGTAATCACCCGACAAAACTGTGAACGCATCGCAAAACACGCTTTTGAAACAGCAAAAATACGCCCAAAAAAGAAAGTTACCGCAATACACAAAGCAAACGTTATGCGTATAACTGATGGGCTATTCAAAAATGTATGCCAAGAAACAGCAAAAAAATATCCTGACATACAATATAACGAAATGTATGTCGATGCCGCCGCAATGCACCTAATCCGTACACCACAAAACTTCGACGTAATATGTACCTGCAACTTGTTCGGAGACATACTCTCTGACGAAGCTGCTCAATTAATCGGCGGTTTAGGTATGGCTCCAGGCGCAAATATCGGTGACAATTTTGCACTATTTGAACCAATACATGGTTCAGCACCAGATATTGCCGGCAAACAAATAGCAAATCCAGTATCTATGATACTGTCCGCAAAAATGATGTTAAACTGGTTAAGTGAAAAATTCAATGATACAGCATGTCTAAAAGCTGCTGAAGCTATAGAAAAAGCAACGATACAAACACTACTTAATGGTTTAACAGTTCCAGATTTAGGTGGAAAAGCATCCACACAGCAAATGGCTCAAGCAATAGCTGAAGAACTAACAAATTAAATTAACTTTAAACGTGAGAACAATGGATCAACAATATTCCAGGTATATTAGAATTCTGGATACAACATTGCGTGATGGAGAACAAACTCCCGGTGTTTCTTTAACTTTAGACGATAAAATCGAAATCGCCCAGCAATTAGACAAACTTGGTGTTGACGTTATCGAGGCAGGATTTCCTAGCAGTTCTGAAGGCGAACGCAGAGTAGTAAAAGAAATAAAAAAGCTGGGTCTAAACTCGCAAATCTGCGCATTATCTAGATGCACCAAAAAAGACATTGATGCCGCTTTAGAATGTGATGTAGATTTAATCCACATATTTATCCCCACTTCATCGGTACAGATGAAACACGCCGTAAACATGACTCCTGAGCAGGTAATGTCTTCTGCTGTTGAATCGATTCAATACATAAAAAAACATGGTGTTAAATGTGAATTCTCTCCCATGGATGCAACGCGCACCGAAAAATCTTTTTTACATAAAATATGTCAAGAAGCACAAGATGCAGGAATTGATAGCCTAAACGTTCCAGACACAGTTGGCTGCATGATTCCACGAACAATTTTTGAATTATTCAAAGAACTAAAATCTTTCCTTAAAGTTCCTATAAGTGCTCACTGCCACAACGACTTTGGATTAGCAGTCGCTAACAGCCTCGCAGCAGTTGAAGCCGGAGCAGACCAAATTCATGTTGCTGTTAACGGATTAGGCGAACGAGCAGGCAACGCAGCAATAGAAGAAGTGGTCACTACTTTACTTGTTGTTTATGGTTATAAAACAAACATAAACACACGTTTATTATACACCACAAGTCGTCTAGTTTCCTCATTGAGCGGTGTTTCAGTACAAATTAACAAGGCTATTGTTGGTGAAAACGCTTTTGCCCACGAATCAGGCATTCACACCCGAGGTGTAACTGAACATCCATTAACGTTTGAACCAATCAGTCCAGAATTAGTTGGCAGAACTCGTAAGTTGGTTGCTGGTAAACTGGCTGGGACACGCGGAATTCAAGTTGAACTAAACGAAATCGGTATCTACCCAAATGAAGCACAATTAACTGAAATCGTTCAACGTGTAAAAGAACTTGGTGACAAAGGCAAGATGATAACCGATGCTGACTTAATCGCTTTAACTTCAGCTGTTATGGGTCAAGTGATCGGTGAAGAAAAAATTGTCGATTTATGTGACATGGCCGTTATTACAGGTCTTAAAGTTCTTCCAACAGCCTCGGTGCGCTTAACTTTTGATGGCAAAGAACATGTAGCAGCAGAAACAGGCGTAGGTCCTGTTGACGCAGTTTTAAAAGCCATCCAAAAACTAACAAACAACCTGGGAAAAATCAAACTAAGCGAATATCGACTCGAGGCAATCACCGGCGGATCAAATGCAGTTGCTGAAGTGATCATTAAAGTTGAAGATGAAAAAGGTAATATAGTCAGTGCCCGTGCTACACGAGAAGACATCGTTATGGCATCAGTTGAAGCAATGATTAATGGCATAAACAAATGTTTACTAAAAAATCGTAACCAAGGCAAAAAGCAATGAAAGTAACATACCAAGGAGAAACCGGCGCATACAGCGAAATGGCTGTCTACAAATTCTTTGGTAGCAAAGCAGAACCAATACCCTGCAAAGACTTCCGAGAAGTATTTGAGTCCGTAGAAACCGGAACAGTGCTAAACGGTGTTGTACCCATTGAAAACTCAATTGAGGGAAGCGTAAATCAAAATTACGATTTTTTTTTAACATATAACCTTAAAGTATGTGGAGAAATCGCCGTCAAACTTGCGCATGTTCTAATTACAAACCCACAAACAAATCTCAAAGATATAACAACCGTCTATTCTCACCCCCAAGCCTTAGGTCAATGTCGAACCTACCTTGAAAAACATAACTGGGAAATCACGCCAACATACGATACCGCTGGTAGTGTTAAAATTATCAAAGAAAAACAACTCCTCAGCACCGCAGCAATTGCCAGCGAAAAAGCTGCCGCTCTCTACAATATGACAATCGTAGATCGCGACATTGCAGATAACCCTGTAAACTACACTCGTTTTCTTGTACTTTCACACGAAGACGTAGCCGCAACAGGCGATGATAAAACCAGTATACTCTTCTCAGCTAAACACGTTCCTGGTTCCCTTTACAACGCTCTTGGAGAATTTGCAACGAGAAACATCAACTTAACGCACATAGAGTCACGTCCAACAAAAACTACTGCTTGGCAATACAACTTTTACCTTGACTTTGAAGGACACAGAACAGAAAAAAGATGTGAAGAAGCACTACAAGCATTAGAAAAGTATGCAACGTTTGTAAAAATTTTAGGATCTTATCCACGAGTCGTATAATTTCACAGAAACATTCCTATTTCTTTAACTCTTTTATTTTTTTGTATATATCTTTTGGTTTTATTGGATTGCCACAATGTTTGCAGATTAACAGTTTGCCTGTTTCAGGGATATTATTCATTTGGTCGCATTTTGGGCAGTTAAACGCCGTCATTACTATGCCGTTTTCTTTAAGAGTTTTTCTTATATCCGTAAAATCTTCCCCTTCCATTGGTACACCAGGTGTTTGGGTCATAGCGTCTTCGAAAACTTTAATGGCGCAGTCTTGGCATAGTTT
>JAIRJY010000126.1 GCA_031260365.1 Nitrososphaerota archaeon
TGCAAGAATCCTTATTGACCAAGCAAGAGTCCACTCCCAAAGCAATAAACTAACTTACGATGAACCAATAGATATCGAAGTCGTAACCAAACGTATTTGTGACATTCAGCAAATGTATACACAGCACGCTGGTGTAAGACCGTTCGGTGTATCTTTAATATTTGCTGGTGTAGACAAAACTGGTTCACGAGTTTTTGGAACGCACCCTAGCGGAACATATAGAGGCTACAAAGCAACTGCTTTAGGTGCTGGAAGAGAAACTGTCTTAAATATTCTTAAAGAGGAATATCAAGAAAACATGAGCCTTGAAGACACAACAAAACTTGTGGTAAAATGTTTGGTAAAAGCTTTAGAGGCAAGACAGCTTCCGCCAAGAATCAAAATAGCAGTTATCCCTTCTACGACTAAAAAGCTCGAAATGCTCTCTGACGAGAGAATAGACACGTACATTAAAGGATTCAGCTCAAGCAAGTGACGTTGTGATGAGTGAAAAATTCACCGTTGCACGCTTAACTAAAGATAATGAACACTTCGAGATATTGGTAAGACCACAGCAGGCATTAGAGTACCATAACGGCAAAGCTTTATCCATAACTGGCGTTTTAGCTGCTGAAACAATTTTTTCTGACGCAAACAAAGGTACGAGGATATCCGAAGAAGTAATGAACAAAGTCTTCAAAACGATCGATCCATTGAAAATTGCTGATGAAATTTTAAAAAAAGGCACTTTACAATTAACAACCGACCAAAGACGCAAAATGGTCGATGATAAACGTAGACAAATAATCGATTTTATCGCGCGACAAGCAGTTGACCCAAAAACAAATTTGCCACATCCGCCGTCTCGCATTGAGAATGCAATGGAACAGGTTCGTTATACTATTGACCACTACAAATCAGTGGAGGAACAAGCAAAAGACATAGTTAAACTACTTAGACCCATTCTAGCTTTAAAAATTGAGCAAGTAACTGTTGCAGTAAAAATTCCATCACAGTATGCTTCAAGAGCGTATGGAGCAATCAAAGCTTTTGGTGTTCTTAAGCATGAAGAATGGCGTGGAGACGGTTCATGGTATGGCGAACTTGAAATGCCTGCTGGGGTCTATGCTTCCGTATTAAACAAACTTGGCGACGCAACCAAGGGCAGTGGAGAAGCAAAATTAATATCTTAAAAAAATGGGAAAACAAAAATTTGGACGATGAATTTTATGCCAACATATTTTGAGAAAAAACAGCTTGTTACACCTGGAGAGTTGCTTGCAGAAGGCGACTATTTACCTGGTGAGAACACGTATGTTGAAGAAAACAAAATTTATGCACAAAGAATTGGACTTGTAGATGTCGACAACAAAAAAGTCAACATGGTTGCACTTAGGGCTTTTTATGTACCTAAAGTAGGTGACATCGTTATTGGAACTGTTACGGAAGTAGGTTTTAATGGTTGGACCGTTAACATCAAGTCACCTTATAACGCGTTATTACGAGCATCAGACGTTCTAAACAGGTCTTTTAAACCTCAAAATGACGAATTATCCACAGTTTTAACTTCAGGCGATTTAATTGTTGCAAAAATTGCTTCATATGATCGACTACATGACCCACAACTTACCGTTGGAGAACCTGGACTTGGAAAAATTACTCGTGGACAAATACTTCATTTAGTACCCACAAAAATTCCGCGTGTAATAGGTCGAAAAGGTTCAATGATTTCTATGATTAAACAGGAAACAAATTGTCAAATTGTACTTGGGCTAAACGGAATAGTTCTGGTCACTGGCAAGACACATGAAGATGAAGACATTGCCATCACGGCGATTAGAAAAATCGAGCAGGAATCACACACAAATGGTCTAACTGATCGTATCACTCAACTACTTAAAGAAAATAAAGTAAATGTGGAGGAACCTAATAATGAATGAAAAACACGATAAATTAATTGACAAAAAAGGTATAAGATTAGACGGTCGCAAAGCGGATGAACTTCGACCCTTAAAACTTCAAGTGGGTGTACTTTCAAACGCTGATGGTTCAGCTTATATTGAACATGGTAAAAATAAAATTTTAGCCGCAGCTTTTGGTCCACGAGAAATGCATCCAAAACATTTAGCTCTTGCAGATCGAATGGTTTTACGATGCCGATATCACATGGCACCATTCTCAGTTCAAGAACGAAAATCTCCTGCACCATCCAGACGAGAAGTTGAACTCTCCAAAGTTATACGCGAGTCGCTTGAACCTGCGTTGTTTTTAGAACTTTACCCAAGAACAGGTGTAGATGTGTTTATTGAGGTATTACAAGCTGATGGTGGAACAAGATGTGCAAGTATTACAGCTGCTGCTTTGGCAATTGCAGATGCTGGTGTTCCAATGCGCGACCTTGTAGTTGCCTGTGCAGCCGGTAAAGTTGATGATACAGTTGTCCTTGATCTGCACGATACAGAAGATAAACTTGGTTCTGCAGATGTTCCAGTAGCTTATATGCCATCATTAAATGCTATTACACTCCTTCAAATGGATGGCATCCTCAATCCTGACGAGTTTCAACAAGCCGTAGACATGGCTATGGGTGGATGCAAAAAAATCTATGAAATGCAAAAAGAAGCTTTGAAAACCAAATATATGGTTGCAAAAGATATAGACGAAAGTGAGGTAGAAGAATAATGTCATCACTTATTACAAGAGTTAGACTGAAGCAAATTAGTCAACACATAGAAAAAGGTATACGGTTAGACGGACGCAGTCTACAAGAGTATCGACAAATTCACATTGAACAAGGTGTAATTGAGAAAGCAGAAGGATCCGCACGCGTTTACATGGGAAAAACTGAAGTTTTAGTTGGTGTCAAAGTTGAAACTGGCGAACCATTCCCTGATACACCTAACGATGGTGTGCAAACTGTAAATGCTGAACTTGTGCCATTAGCATCACCAAACTTTGAACCAGGACCGCCAGATGAGAATAGCATTGAATTAGCAAGAATTGTTGATCGTGGACTACGCGAATCACATGCTATTGACACAGAAAAACTCTGTATCAAAGCAGGAGAAAAAGTGTTTGTAGTATTTGTAGACGTTTACGTCCTTAACCATGCTGGAAACTTGATAGATGCTTCTGCGTTAGCTGCATTAGCCGCATTGATGAACACTAAAATACCTAGCTATGAAGTTAAAGATGGCGAACTAAAAATCAAACAAGGATACACACAATTACCCATGAAGAGTCGACCAATAACAGTTACAATCGCTAAAATCAACAACCAACTAGTTATCGACCCACAATATGAAGAAGAACAAGTAATGGATTCAAGAATTTCCATAGCAGTCAACGAAAAAGGTGACATTTGTGCGGTCCAGAAAGGTGGTTCCGGCTATTTCACACCGCAACAGATTTTAGAAGCTTCACAGCTTGCACAAGCAAAAGCAGCAGAACTGCGCAAGAAATTTAACTGGTGAAAAGATTGCCAAAAATGAAGAAAGTCGGTTCAACACGTGGATTAGGTGCACGATACGGTTCCACAGTTAGAAAACGCTATGTGAAAGTAATAACTGAATTAAAAAAGCCTCATAAATGCCCACAATGTGGTTTCGTAAGAGTCCACCGCGTTAGCGTTGGCGTATGGAAATGTAATAAATGCAATTATACATATGCAGGCGGAGCATATACCCCATTGACAAAATTGGGTATTATAGCTAAACGAGCGGCGAAAGGCGCAGGAGAAAGCACGACAACAAATATAGCTTCCTCCGCTGCACCAGCAGTTGAAGCAGCCACTGGAACTGAGTAGTGCTTCTTTTTCTTCTTTTAATATTCTGCTTTTTGTTTATTTTTATATTTAACTTTATCTATTTGTATGTTACAGTGTATTGACGTGAAAACATGGCTGTTAAGGTCAAAGCATCTATACGTCTAAATTTGTGTAACCCTAAACAGCTTGCTACAACTGTTGCAGCACTAAAACCTGAAGTCAACTCGTCTGTTACCCATCGGGCAAACGTAGATTTACAAGTACATGACTGCTTTCTTGTTCTAATTATTGTTGCTGAAGATATTATTGCTTTACGTGCCATGACTAATGCTTATCTACGTTGGATTATGTCGACAGTAAAGGTTGTTGAAGTAATTAAACACATGTAGTCCTGTTTTTTTTGACTTATGTGACCAGTTAGCCGTTTATAGATTTCATTAAACGAATGTTCCTGCAAGGGAAGGTTTAAATAAATACTGCCTTATTTCGTATAACTGCTTCAAGTTAAAAACGGATGATAATTTAGAATGTCGACACAGGAATTTCGTCACATAATACGTATCCTAGGTGCTGACTCACCAGGTACCCTTAAAACTTCTTACGCAGTGAAGAAAGTTAGGGGAATTAACATGAGTTTATCTAATGCTGTTCTTAAAAAAGCAGATGTTAATCCAGACTTGCGAGTAGGTTTCATAACAGATTCAGACATCGCAAAAATAGAAGATGTACTTCGAGACCCGGCGAAATATGGTATACCTAGCTGGCTTTTTAACAGACAAAAAGATTCAGAAACGGGTAAAGACAGTAATCTTTTGAGTGCTGACTTAATTTTCAAAGTAAAAACTGATATTGATAAAGATAAAGAAATCCGTTCTTGGCGTGGATATCGTCATGCTTACGGCTTAAAGGTTCGCGGTCAAAGGACAAAATGTACTGGTCGCGCAGGAAAAGCTTTAGGTGTTAAGAAAAAGACTTTGCAACAAAAGCCGGGCGGATCTGAAGGAGGCAAATAATAATGGGCGATCCAAAGAAACAGCGTAAGAAATTTGATACACCACGGTTTCGTTGGCGTAAAGATATTCTCCAAGAAGAACTTAAGCTCTTAGGTCAATACGGATTAAGAAATAAGCATGAGCTATGGCGTCATAAAACGTATTTATCTAAAGTGAGAGGTATTGCACGTTCATTAATCAGCAAAACACCTGAAGAGCGCGCAAAAATGGAAAATGAACTGTTAAACCGTTTAAAGAAGTTGGGCATTTTGCAGGAAACCGCTGTTCTGGATAACGTCTTAGACTTAACTATCGAAGACATTTTAGAACGAAGATTACAAACGATTGTGTTCCGAAAAAGTTTGGTACGAACTATCTTCCAATCTCGGCAACTAATTACACACGCTCACATATCTATTAACAATCGCAGAGTAACAATTCCTGGGTATATTGTACCAAAACTGGAAGAATCTCAAATAGCTTACTCTACAACAAGTGCTGTGTCAAGTCAAGAACATGCGTTACGCGTAAGTTTAACGTTTGTTGCAAAGGAGCCTGAACTACGTCAATCTCCGCGTGGCAGAAGAGGCGGGCGTGGCAGTGGGGGCGGCAGATTTTGAGCAACAGTAAGCGTAATGAAAAATGGGGCATTGTCCACATTTTCAGTTCATATAACAACACACTGATTCATATTACCGATATTAGCGGTGCAGAGACAATTGCACGTACAACTGGTGGTATGTTCGTTAAAGCTGACCGCATGGAATCATCACCATATGCAGCTATGCGAGCTGCAACAGGTGCTGCGGAAATTGCCCGAGATAAAGGTGTAACATCTATACACATCAAAGTCCGCGCGCCAGGTGGTAGTGGTCCAAGAACCCCTGGTCCAGGTGCACAAGCAGCTATCAGAGCTCTTGCAAGATTTGGGTTCCGTATTGAACGCATTGAAGAAGTAACTCCAATTCCACACGATGGTACACGAAGACCAGGCGGACGAAGAGGACGAAGAGTTTAAACTTCTTCCTATATTTACTTTAGTGGAAAAATTGAAATAATGTTAAACTAATATCATATCTATTAATGGAGTGTTTTAGCAAGTGAAAATTGAAATCCTTGAGAAAAATGACAACAATCTTCGCGTAATTGTGAGAGGTGCAGAGGTTCCATTAATGAACGCT
>JAIRJY010000139.1 GCA_031260365.1 Nitrososphaerota archaeon
AGTGTGCGTATTGTAAGTCAAAGTTTGAGCGCAGACTTGGCAATAAAAAGGCGGTTAATCAGGTTGTTTGGCGGTGTAGTGAGGCGGTAAAGTATGGTAGTGAGAAGGTAAATGCTCAGGGTCAGAAGGTAGGTTGTAACTGTAGGGCTGTGCATGAGTGGTTTTTGAAGGAGAATTTTTTAGCTGTTCTTAATACGGTTATTGAAAATAAGGACATTGTTGTGCGGGAGTTAAAAGCGGCGATGCGTCAAGCGATTGCTGATTGTCCGAATAAGGGGGACGAATTAAAGGAAGTTATGGCTGGGCTTGAAAAAGTAGCCGTTAAAAAGTCCAAGCTGATTGATATGTACGTTGAAGGATTGATTAAGCGTGTTGAATTTGAAAAGTCGTTCGCGGGGTATGATAAGCAACAGGGTGTATTGCAAAAACGGCTTTCAACTTTAGATAGTGAGAATAAGATTGCGCAGGATTTGAAGCAGAAATTAGATAATGTTGAAGCGGTTATTGAGAATCTCGCGGGGCTTAAAGAGTTCGGTGATTCGATATGCGATGAAGTGTTGCATAAAATCGTTGTTGAGGACAGAGATAAAATTTCCTTTTACCTTAAAACTGATAAAAACGCGAGTATGTATGTTAAAATGCCGGTTTTGATACGACAGTATCTTGAACAGAGTTGCCACAATATGTTACTCCGACGTAGAATTGTTTCTCTTGTTTGTTAAACACGACATAACTTATCGTTGCTATTGACCCAACTAGTAGCAACAATACCACAACTGATGCGAACAGTCTTTTCCGTTGCATTACTACCCTCTAACATATATTCCGTGGGGGGGGAGTAATATGTCTTTCTTTTTTATACTACGGCTGTTTTATTTTGTTTAAATCAGCAATGTTTTCACTATTTTATAGTTGAACAATACTTAATGCATAACTTTACAGAAAAATTGAAGTGTTTACAAACAAATACAGTAATTGTGTGTGGTTTGTTATGTTTGTTTGTTTAATGTTTTGTTTACAAGTGCGTCGGCTTTTTGTATGAATTGGTTGTTTCTGGTGACATTGTAAAATTCAGCTTTTTTGAAGTGTATTCGAATGGCATGGGCTTTGAGGTATAGCTTTTGTAGTTCAGGGTTTTTTACGCTGTATTCTCCGGTCATTTGTCGTCCGACAAGTTCGCTGTCTAAGTAGCAGGTTACTTCTTCTGCTCCAGCGGTTGTGGCGTATTCTAATGCCATGATTAATGCTTCGTATTCTGCTTGATTGTTAGTGCGTATGCCTAAAAAGCGTGAGTCGGTTTTTATGATTTCACTGTTTTCTATTGCTAAAAAAGCTGCTGCTGCGGGTCCCGGGTTTCCTCTTGCTCCGCCGTCTGAATAAAGTGTTAAATGTTTAGTCATAGTTTTCTACCGATAACCTTTTTGGTTTCAACATAAGATTACAAACGCTTGCTTAACTGTTTTGTTTTTTTACTGTTAACGGGTTTTGTTATGTGTGTATGTTTCAAAATTTGGTGTTTAGTCTGAGTGTTTTGTGTGGTTTGATGGTTTTGTTGTTTGATGAAAATTTGTTGTGGGTAGATAGAATTAAATAAAGTTAATTAATTGTAATAATATTTGGTTATTGATTGTAGTATTGTTGGAGCGTGAGATTGAAGTGCTTGTGACAAATAAAGAGTTAATGGTTGATGCACGGAAAGACGGTTATGGTATTGGTGCCTTTAATGTTCAGAATCTTGAGAGTGTAAAGGCTATAGTTGAGGCGGCTGTGGAAGAGCGGTCTCCTGCTATACTTCAGATTACTCCAAGTGTTATAAAATACGCTGGCATGGGTTACATTACTGGTATTGTAAAGACTGCTGGTAAGGAGGCAACGGTGCCTTTAGCGATGCATCTTGATCATGGCGAAGATTATGAGACAGCAATTAAATGTGTTGACGCAGGGTTTACATCAGTTATGATTGATGGATCATTTCTAAGTTTCGAAGAAAACATTGCTGTATCTAAACGTGTGGTTGATTACGCTCACGCTAAAGGCGTCTCTGTTGAAGCTGAGCTTGGCAAACTTGCAGGCGTAGAGGAGAGAAGTGTAGCAGAAAAAGACGCAATATTAACTGATCCAAATAATGCTGTTGAATTCGTAGAAAAAACCGGTATAGACACACTCGCAGTAGCAATAGGCACTTCCCATGGTGCTTACAAATTTAAAAGCGCAGCAAAGCTCGATCTTGACCGTCTAAAAATAATCAACGAAAAAGTCAATATCCCACTTGTTCTACACGGTGCCTCCAGTGTTCCCGCGTGGATATGTGACAAAGCAACAAAATACGGTGCAACTCTTGACGGTGCAAAAGGTGTAGCAGAAGATCAATTACAGCAGGCAATAAAGTTAGGTGTTGCAAAAGTTAACATTGATACGGATCTGCGTTTAGCTTTTACTGCAACAATCCGTGAAGTATTGACTAACTCTCCGAAAGAGTTTGATCCTCGCAAAATTCTTGGTCCCGCTAAAGACGCAATGAAAGAAGTTGCAAAAGAAAAGATGCGGTTATTTGGCAGCTCAGGAAAAGCATAATTCCAATTTTACTTTTTTTCTTTTTTTAAAAATGGTTTTTAAAATTTGAAAAATTGTGAAAAAATATAGTTTAGATGTGTTATTGGTTATTTTTTGTTTGTTCTATTAGTTTAGGCATTAATGTGTAGGCATGTTCAAGTAGACCTAAGCTGCCTTTGGCGCATTCGCGTTCGCAAAACTTTACTTCGTTTTCTTTGCCTAAGCTATCTCCTGAAATTAGCAGAGGTACTGGTGTATCACTGTGGATTTTTAGATCACATGGTGTTGCGTGGTCTGTTGTAACGCAGATAAGTGTGTTTTTAAGTGAAATCTGTTTTAGTAGTGGTCCAAAGAAGTATTTGTCAACTGCTGTGATTATTTGAGTTTTTAGTTTATAATCACCGTCATGTCCTGGTTCATCAGGACCTTTAAGGTGAATGTAAAAGCAGTCGTGTTTTGGTAGCATGTCTACTAACGTTTTAACGCGTATGTCATAGTCATGTTGTAGGTTTCCTGATGGTGGTGGCAGAAGGGTAGCGTCCATTCCTGCAAGTTTAGCAATGCCAATTTCTGTATGCATATCTGCTAGAGCTGCAAAATTTGTTTTGTAGTATTGGTTTATATTGAAAAACCTGGGCATTATGCTGGATGCGTCTCGGGTTAAAAGTATGTTAGCTTTTAGTTTACCCTCGGCAGCACGTTTTTTGTTAATTGGATGATCTTCCCATAGCTCGTGTGTTTTATCGATAATTTCATTTGTAAGAGCTGCAGCGTTTTTTGCAGCTTCTGTATCTTCAAGAGCTTCAACAGTTTTTAGAGACATATCTACTTTAGTTTGTGCTACGCCTAAACCATTTACTATAGCGTATGCAGGGTCACTATTGTAGATTTTACCTGACAAGGGTTTATCTTTGCTTCTTATCACAAGAACTGCACGATGTCCCAGAGTAGCTTTGAGCTCAAATGTTGCTGGGTACTTCTTAAGTTTAACTTGCTGATTTGTAATGTTTGCTAACTCTGTAGCTTCACTTGTGGAAAGTGTTCTTCCTACTCTGCGATCAAGCAGAGTGTTGTCTTCGCGTACTGTAGCAAAATTACATCGTAATGCAACATCGCCATCTTTCATTGGTATTCCAGCACCAACAGCCTCTATCGCGCCACGTCCAGTGCTGTATTTAAATGGATCATAACCTAGAAGGGAAATTACTGCCGCGTCACTTTCAGGAGCAATTCCTCTGCCAACGGTGTACATTAAACCTGTTTTGCCGTTTCGAGCTATCGCGTTAAGATTTGGCGTTTCAGCTGCTTCTAAGGGCGTTTTATTATCTAACGCTTTAATCGGCAGATCTCCCATACCGTCTATTGCAACATAAATTATCTTCAAACGACTTACCCCCCCATTTGTTTAGCTAGTTAAATCTTACATAGACTTTTGATGATTTAACCCGGATACATAACAACTTTAACAGACATCTGCAGACTTTTATTTAAACGTGACGCGATAACACTTTTTTTTGGGTAGTGTGTCAATATAGAATAGTTGGTCATGTCATAAAGTATTTTAATGTATGGGTACCTGATTATTATGGGTCAGGTTAGTATTTGTATGGTGTCAAAGATTGTGAAAGTGGTTTGTCCTTTTTGTGGTAGCGATAAA
>JAIRJY010000171.1 GCA_031260365.1 Nitrososphaerota archaeon
CTGTTATAACAGTTTTTATCTTGTGCATTACATCATAAACGGTTATTTACGCTTATTCTTTGCTAATAGATAAACTCGGTTTATAGCAATCTAATTTTGGATAGTCCAAAACTGCAATGTTTTACTTATTTTCCGTTGTCTGTATATGTTTAATGCCGTGTTTTTTCTGTTCAGTACTGCTTTTGGATCAGATAATAACGGGGGTTATAGTGTATATAGTTTGAACAACAAAAAGTCACGGTATTCTATTCAAGTACGTTACGCAGACTGTTAAACTTTAGAAAACTTTTTCCTCCACGACACATTTAAAATAGGGATTGTAATGATTCAAGTTTTCACTCAAATTATTAATGACACATGGCTTGCTGTAGCCTGTACTGAACAAATTTTTGCCTCCTCTTTTGCTGATACGGAACAAAAAGTTATGAGCAAACTACTCGACAAACTACCTTTTAATGTGCCTTTACACTTTTTATCTTCACCATCGGCTTGTGCAAAAGACGCTTTCAGTTCTATGGCAGCTATTCTTAAAGGGAAAAAAGTTAAAAGTACTCCCAATCTTGCAATGGATAATCTACCAAAATACACAGTTATGGTTCTTAAAGCGGTCATGCAAATTCCTTTGGGGTATGTTTCTACTTATGGTGCAGTTGCTAAAGCTGTTGGTGGTGGTTCACGGGCAGTTGGAAATATTATGGCTGGCAACATTTTTGTTCCTTTTATCCCGTGTCATCGTGTGGTTAGAGCTGATCTTTCTTTAGGGGGTTATGGTGGTGGTTTGAAAGCAAAACATCAGCTGCTTATGAAAGAGAAACAGAGCTATCTTAAATCTAAAAAGGTCTTAGTTGAAAATGGTGGTGTGTTACAAGTTTATCCTGTTGAGACGACTTTGGATAACGTTTCCAAAATTTTTAGTTTACCGTAGACTTTGTTTATAGAAAGCATATACAGGATACACATAAATTTTTGACAATACCTCTTTTTATATGGCTTATAGTTTAGTAAAGAATTCTTGACTAAGCATGGTCAATGTTTCTTTACGAAAACGCTTTTTACACTTGTGCTTGACTGATATTTTTAGTGATATTTAATGAGAAAAATATGTGCCTTACCGTCCGCGCTAGTTTCTCTTTCAGCATATTTTAGCATATCAAAAACACGGTTTTTTTGGGTCACTAAAACATTAGTAAACAATTGGAGGTGTACGTATGGTTACTAGTTTATTGTCGACAAAAGCACAAAATGGTTTAAGTACATCTAAAGATTTAGAAGGTTTTGAGGATATGTGTAAGCATTGTACACCAATTACGCCTGTTCAATGTATTAGTCTATGTCGATTATACCGACTAAAGAACGAGTTACGAAATCTTCGAAACATCCTAAATAATCCTAGTTACATGACCGATTTTTTTAATGTCCTAAAAAACCCACTAAGATTGCGAATCTTCCAAATAATTGTTAATAGTAGTTGCACACTTGCTAAAATTCACCAAGAACTTAAAAATTCTAACATAAAACAGAGTCTTCACACAATAAATGAAGAACATATTCGACCATTAATCACAATTGGTTTGATAACTGAGTTAACAGGCAAATACAGCACTACATTATTTGGCACCTGCATACATAAGAATCTTTACAGTTTTGATGTTTTCATTCAAAAGTTGCCTCCGCAATCTGAATGTTACGAGGAGACCCTTATACAGTTACTTCTCTTAGGACCAAAAACTTGTGAAGAAATTAAACAAGTCCTCTCTCCAACGACTGTTTCTCGAACAATTAATCGATTAGCCACAACAGGGTTAATCAGCATACCAGCCAACCGAAACTATATATTCTTCCATAAATCAAAACGTGATCCAACGCTCGAAAAACTAACTGATTCAGAAAAGAAAGTCTACCAAGCAATTCCATATGAAGGAATAGCTGCAGATAAACTTGCAAAACTCCTAGGTCTCTCACAACGTAGAATATATGTACATATGAGACATTTAAAAGGCAAAAAACTTGTATTCACGAAAAAAATTCCAATAACATACAGTTTAACAAATAGCGGACAAAAATTAGCTGTTATACTGCAAAACATATCACAAAACGTGGAAGAAACATGGCACTATACTAAATACATGACACAACAACAACCAACTAGGTCATACCTAACAAAACCTCTCATAACTACCTACTAACAGGAAGCACAAATATTTGGAAGACGTTAGCAATCTAGTCTTTGATTTGTTTTCTCGTGCCAAAACAGGCAAAAAGAGAACAGATTAAGCCCCAAAAAGATAGAAGTTCTAAGCAACGACCTAAAGAATCGTAATAAGAGACCTAACAAGTAAGCGTGTAGGCGCGTTCTTTTTATCTTTTATCAAAAACATCAAATATAGCATTAAACAATAAAGAAAACCAATTGAAGTAGCAACAAAACTGTTGATGCTAAACAACAATTAATCTAATTTTTTTTCGATTCCTTTTTAATAAACTAACGTCATCACTATGAATGATGCAACAAGCAAATCAACAATCAAACGTGGCTATCATAGGTGCAGGACCTGCAGGCTCTTATACAGCACGATGCTTAGCAATGCTAGACATTAAAACAGACGTCTACGAAGAACACCATGAAATAGGCTCTCCCTCGCACTGCGCCGGACACATAAGTATCAACAGCTTAAAAAAGCTCGGTTTATACCCTCTTCAAAAAGGAATAGTAGAAAACACATTTAACGCCGCCAACTTTTATTCACCATCAGGAACAAAATTCGCAATACACCTAAAAAAACCCGTAACCTGCGTTTTAAACAGAACAAAATTCGACCAACACCTAGCAGAACAAGCAAAACAAGCAGGAGCAACCTTCCACACAGGTACTGCTGTTAAGTCTTTACGAATTGAAAACAACTATGTTAAAGGTGTAAACCTCCAAGACGATACTATAGTTTCTTCAAAAATAACAGTTGATGCTGAAGGTATAAGTTCAAGACTTCTTCGACAAGCCAAACTTGAGGGACTTTATAGAAAAGGATTAGTCTATGCTGTTGAAACAGAAATTGATCAAGCCGATAATGTTGATCCACATACTGTTGAAGTATATATGGGTAGTAGCGCTCCTGGATTCTATGCTTGGCTTATTCCCCGTTTAGATGGCACAGCAAAACTCGGTCTAGCAACAAAACATGGTAACCCACAAAACTATTTGAAAAATCTTATGACCCAGCATCCCATAGTTAAGAAACAGGTTAAAGGTGCAAAAATTGTTAAGATTGACTATCATGCTATTCCTTTGGCTGGTCCAATAGGTCAAGCATATAGTAATGGTTTTTTAGCTGTAGGGGATGTTGCTTCGCAAGTTAAACCGACAACTGGAGGAGGCGTTATTTTTGGTTTAACCTGTGGTGAAATCGTTGCAGATGTTGTCAAGTTAGCTCTTGATTTAGGTGATGTATCAACTAATGTTCTTAACGTCTATCAGAAGCGTTGTGATGCTGCGCTAAGTTTTGATGTTTCATTTATGTTACGACTTCGGCGTTTTTTAAATTCGCTTTCTGATGAACGTTGGGATTCTGTTTTACGTTTTTGTAACCGTTTTGGCATAGGTAAAGCGTTAAGTGATGTGGAAGAGATTGATTATCAGGGTAGAATGATGATGCGTGTTGCAACTAAACCAGCTATGCTTGCGGCACTTGGATATTTTGGGTTGCTTTATTTGTTTGCAAATCCTTAAACATTTGGAGCGTACACATTAGCCAGAGGTAAAAAATATGGGTGAGTTTGAATATAAACAGGTTCTAGTTTTTCGTAGTGACTTACAAATGAGTAAAGGTAAAATCGCAGCACAAGCAGGACACGCAGCAGTTTCAGCGGCTCAAGAGGCATATTCTCGTCATAAAAAATGGTGGGAATCATGGTTATATGAAGGACAGAAAAAAGTTGCGTTAAAAGTTCTAAATGAAAAAGAACTCTCTGAGCTAGATGAAGCTGCAGACGATCTGGGTCTACCACACGCTCTAATTGTTGATAGAGGTTTAACAGAGATTCCAGAAGGCTCAGTAACATGTCTTGGCATTGGTCCAGCACCTGCCGCCATGATTGATCGCTTAACGGGTAAGCTTAAACTCTTATAGGTGAATCATGTTGCAGGTTGCACCCGAAATCGACCGTTTACTGGGTATAGAAACTTATGTAACTCAAACTAGTGGTATACGCGGTAGGATTCGCGGTGTTGCTGAAGATTTTCAAGTTGAAGAGATTTTGGCAGACGGGTCAAAAGCCAATTTTGCTCCACCAGCTAAAGAAACCATGGCGTTAGGAGCAACATTAGAGCAACAACAGCATTTGTTTTGTGTTTTAGCAAAACAAAACTGGGACACTTTAATGGCAACAAAAAGTGTTGCTAACCAGCTTGGTTTAGGACAAAATAGTGTCCAAATTGCCGGGATAAAAGATGCAAAAGCAGTTACTGCTCAGTATATTACAATTGAAAATCTGAAAATAGAAGAGATTAATAAGATAAATTTGAGTGGCATTCACGTTCGACCTGTAGGTTATTTGCGTTATCCTTTGTCAGTTTTCT
>JAIRJY010000035.1 GCA_031260365.1 Nitrososphaerota archaeon
CTAAACCCAAAATAGCACTGGTTGCCATGCAACCGGGACAGGCAACAAGCCGAGCACCTTTAATTTCTTCGCGATGCAATTCAGGTAAACCATAAACAGCTTCTTCAAGCAATTCAGGGCGAGCATGTTTCCAGCCATAATATGTTTCATACTCAACATGATTCTTTAGACGAAAATCAGCACTCATATCTATAACTTTAAGACCTGTATCAAGAAGACTAGGAACAATATTAACTGAACTACCATGAGGAGTTGCTGTGAAAACTAAATCACAATTTTTTTGAAGCACAGTTATATCCTGAGGCACAAATTTAAGTTGAGTTATGCCGCGAAGATTAGGATGGATATTAAAGATGTATTCACCAATGTTTTGACGTGAAGTAACCATAGTTACTTCTACGTACGGATGTAAGAGCAACAGCCGCAAGAGTTCCCCACCAACATACCCTGAACCGCCAATTATTCCTATTTTCACCATTTTTCTTCTCCTTTTGTTGCCATTTTAGCCAATTAGACTTTGTGCAGCCTTTAGAAGCGGAACTGCCACGTTTAAACCTGTTACGAGTCGCGTGTTTTCCCAGAACTCGGGACAGGAGTTTGCCTCATGAAACACCAGAGTGTTTTTGTTGTTTTCTATATTTTCATCAAGTACGTTTTTAACTTTCTGATAAGAACTCGAACAGGCATATGTACTAAAAGCTTGTTCTAACCTGTTGTTCCAAACTGGAAAATTTGTTAGTCGTGTTTCATCAATTTTCGCTTTTTGTACTGGCGCATATTCTTTGGTAGCAATGTCAAGTTGAGTTTTTAGGTAAATCTCGTCTATCTTGTTGTTGTCAGCATTATTTACCATTGCATCAAGTGCAAAAATCCAAGCTTCACTATTCTTACCCAATGTGTCGCCACATTTGTTTGCTAAGTCAACTACATTTTGAGGCAGTTTAGCTTCAAACACCAAGTTTCCAAGAAAAGTATTTGTGCGGAAATCTTTGAACCCTGCCCGCGCAAGTGCCTTATTGTGACATACCGGTTGTTTACCTTTTTCTTTATAGACTATTATGCGTAGATCGTAAAACCATTTTTTAATAAATTCTTGGGCAACTACACCTATTGGATTTATGATATTTGGTTTTGTTTCACGTATATTTGAGAGAAGCTCTTCACGAGTTTTGGAGAGCATAATCAGTTTACCGTGAGTACCAGCGTCTGCTTTAATTACTATACCATCGTCAATAGGGAATTCCATTTGAAATAAATCAGCGATGTCTGCTTCATTGTGAATTTCTTTATGGTCTTTCATAAAATCAGAAGCATCACAAGGTACAAACGCCGTTTTAGGAACTGGTAAACCAGCTTTCCAAAGTTTTAGCAAAGTGCGTAGTTTGCTGTAACATGTGAATTCTACTTGACTGGTATTTAGGGTTTTTTTATCAAACATTTCCAGAATATATGAAGCTTGTAAGCGGCGGTTTTTACTTTGGGCTCGATTAAGTACAACAACGGTTTGGTCTAAAGTTTCAGTGTAGCTTTTGCCTTTAGTTTTAGCAGTAAAACCCTCCTTTGATATCGTTAGGGCTATTTTACGAAAAGGTATGAATTTAAGGTCTATACCGAGTTGCTGTGCAGTTTGCTTTATACCTGCTTCATCATTTTCTGATCGTTCATAAAGTAGAGCTATACTCATCGTGAGATAGATTCCTTTTCAAAAAGAGGTATTATAATAAAATAGTAGAAAGAATGGTTGTTAACTGTTTATTCGCCCCAGTCTTCGCCTTCAATGGTTAACTCTTGAAGTTCTACGCGCCCGTCTTTAGCTATTTTTACTTCGAGTTCAAGTCCACAACCAGAGCAACTAATAATTTCACCAATTTCAGTATCTTGTGGTATTTCTAGTTCTGCATCACAATCAGGACATTTTGTTTTGCACATGCTTGTTTCTTGCTGATTTAAATTTGTGTGGTTTACCATTGCTTTATTTCACTTTTTTATTAGAAATGAACGTCTTATTAAAAACGAGTATCTTTTAAACATTGTGACTTAAATGTTACAGGTTATCAAATAAATGTTCCAAATAGTACAAAACGTCATTATTAAGAACCTGTAAACAAAAAACTGCGAAACAGAAACATAAAAACGAAAAAACACATTTTTTTCAATAACTAATACGCCAAAATCGTTAAATTTGAACAGGACTTGTTAATTACTGGTGAAGGTACATGGATGAAACAGATAAAAAAATCATAAAAATACTAAAAGACGACTCAAGAGCAGGCTACGTTGAAATAGGCAACCAAATAGGCTTAACTGAAGGTGCTGTTAGAAAAAGAATCAAGACCTTAACAGACGATGGTACCATTTGTAAATTCACAGTAAAAATAGGTGTAACTGAAAGTGCAGAAGCTATAACACTGTTAACTGTAAATCCATCATACCCCACACAAGAAGTAACAAGACGCATACAATTAATTACCAATGTAGAAACCATCTACGAAGTAACAGGAGAATACGATATCATAGCAGTTATCAGTGGCATGAACGTAGTTGAAGTTAACGAGTGTATAGAAAAAATTCGACGTGTTGAAGGAATAATGAAAACTAACACAATGATAGTTCTGCGCAACATCTAAAATCATGTTGATCAATAAAAAGTAGACAAACAAAACCTAAACAACTACTTATGACTACAGGATCCCGTTATAAAGGCTCAAATGTAAATATACAAAACAAAAATCTCATAAACCTAACAATTTAACTGCATCATCCAAAAATAACAGATACTCATTTTTTCATTATTAAAGTAACAGCAATCCTTTCTTCGTCTGTTTCCGAAATGCTTATATTTTTTTGGTCATAATCAAATCTAAGGTTCGAAGTAAGTGGTAAATCTTCACGTTAATTCGAGAAAGTTTCAAAATTGTAGCTTCGAATACGGTTTTTACTATTATTTTTATAATTAATCCAGAACTGAAAAAACGAAATGTTCTGGACCGATCATTGGTGTGAAATTATGGAAAAATTAAAATCTGATAAAAAAATTGTGGTCAAATTTGGTGGTTCAAGCCTTGCAGATCACGAAAAGTTACTGAAAGCTGTAAAGGCGGTTGTTTCAGAAGCTAAAAGAGGAACCAAAATTGCAGTCGTTGTCTCAGCTATGGGTAAAACTACGGATATACTTATGACCACAGCTAAAAATACTTCAGATGGCAAATTGACTAAACATGAATTAGATGACATTATCTCTATGGGCGAACGCACAAGTGTACGTATTTTTGCAGCTGCACTACGTAATAACGGTGTTGATTCCTGTTATTTTGATCCAATGGAAAATAAGTGGCCAATAATCACGGACGACTCGTTCCAAAACGCAAATCCAGACATTAAAGAATGTAACAAAAACATCAAGAGGTGTGTTCTTCCACTTATAGAAAAAGGCACAATACCGGTAATTGCAGGTTTTGTGGGCAAAACCAAAAATAACAAAATCACTACATTAGGCAGAGGTGGAAGTGACACTACTGCATTTATTATAGGTGAAGGCATAGGTGCAGAGCAGATTATACTTGTTACTGACGCTGAGGGTATAATGTCAAGTGACCCAAAAATCGTCCAAAATCCAAAACTTTTACCAGAGATAAATGTTAACACCCTTGTAGGTTTAGCTGATTCTGGAGCAAAGTTCATTCACAGCAAAGCTCTTAAGTATAAACCTATAGACATTGATGTTAAAGTTATGAGCAACAAACATGATGATTTGAGCAAAACAGGCACTTTAATCAAAGACGCATTAGTGTGGGAACTTGATGCTGAAATAGCCAGTGTGACACCTGTTGCTGAAATAACTGTTATTGGAAATGGTATATCAAATAACATAAAAATCATAACAGAAATGATTGAGAGAGTAAGGCAACACACCGCATTATTAGGCATGTCGATGAATGCAAATTCTGTTATATTTTACATAAATCAAGAAAATAACATAGTAGAACTCTTCAATCAAATACATCAAATCACAATAGATAACAAAGAGACAATTGCTATGGCAGTCAAAAAAGACCTCGCGTTTATCCAAACCAGCGGTATAGGTCTTGAAGAAACTCATGGCATTATTGGAAAAATCAGTGAAGATTTAAGACACGCGGGCATTAACATTTCAGGTATCTTGACAATTACTTCAAGTATTTTGCTGTTTGTAGATTGGAGCGAAAAAGAAAGAGCATTAGGACTTATTAAAACTTCATTAAAAACACATTAGAGAGATGGTAACACTTGAATCAAGGCAAAATCAAACGAATGAAAAGGATATTTCAGCGAGATAATCGTACAATAATTGTTCCTATGGATCACGGCGTAACAATTGGTCCTATACGAGGCATCACTAACATGCAACAAACAATTGACCAACTCGTTGAAGGGGGCGTTGATGCAGTTCTTGTCCATAAAGGCATTGTAAATACTGTTAACACCATAGACACCGGGTTAATCGTGATGCTTAGTGGCATGTCAAATCTTAATCCAAACATAAACAATAAAGTTCAAGTCTGTAGTGTAAAAGAAGCGTCACGCATAGGTGCAGACGCAGTTGCCGTACACGTAAATATAGGTACTCAGGAAGAAGATAAAATGCTAACTAATCTTGGAAAGGTAGCTGAAGAATGTGAGAATTTTGGTTTGCCCCTTCTTGCTATGATGTATCCTCGAGGACCAAAAATCACAAATGAGCATTCTCCTGAAGTGGTAGCTCATGCTGCTCGAATTGGCGCAGAACTTGGTGCAGACATAATCAAAACCAATTACACAGGAACCATAGAAACATTTAAGCAAGTTACAGAAAGCTGTCCAGTTCCAGTTCTCATTGCAGGTGGACAAAAATGTGAAGCCACAGAAGATCTTTTACGAATCACAAATGATGCACTTAAAGCTGGAGCAGCGGGACTTTCAATGGGACGTAATGTGTTTCAATGTGATAATCAAACTTTGATTGTTAAAGCACTTTCAGCAATTGTACATAAAGGTATATCTATAGAGCAAGCGCAAAAAATTCTTGGTGAAAAAATTTGAAAGAGTTCTGGGTAGAAACCAGTAAAAAAGACAATTTAACTATTAACCTTATCAAACGTTATAGCGATGTTATAGTTGAAGGTGACAAAGCTACTTTTTTGGCAACACAACAAGAACACCAAATTTTATCACCAACTATTGAAAACCTTGAAAAAATGGACGTACAAAACAAGATCTTAAAAATTAACATCTCGGACAAGGTAACAGAGAATCTAATTGTTAGGGCAGCCGAAAAGGGTGCAAACTACCTGTTAGTTAGCACAACAAATTGGCGTATTATCCCACTGGAAAATATTATTGCACGCATTAAAGGAAAGAGTAAAATAATCGCAGAAGTAGCCACCGCTGAAGAAGCAGAAGTTGCGCTTGAAACTTTAGAGTTAGGTACAGATGGCGTACTGCTTAAGCCTTCTCATCCAGATGAAATGCTAAAAACAGTCGCGCTTGTTAAACCTGAAGCATCAAAATTCGATATGTCTGTTGCGAAAATTGTTTCCACTAAACCAATTGGCAATGGAGCACGTGTATGTGTTGATACATGTGACATGATGACGCCGCAGGAGGGTATACTTGTCGGTAGTCAAAGTGTTGGTTTATTTTTAGTAGAAGCAGAGGTTAATGAGAATCTATATGTTGCGTCACGACCATTTAGAGTTAATGCTGGTGCTTTGTCCATGTACACTTTAAGTGATTTGCAGACCACAAGGTATCTTCAAGAGTTCAAAGCGGGAGATGAAGTAGTAATTGTTAACCGTAACGGCAGAACACGTAAAGCTAATGTGGGTAGAATAAAAATCGAAATTAGACCATTAATACTCATTGAAGCACAAATTGAAGATAGAATTATCAAAGTTATACTGCAAAACGCAGAAACTATTCGGGTAGTCACTCCTAATGGGTCTAAACCAGTTACCGAGCTTAAACAAAGCGATGAAGTAATAGTATATCTTGCAGCAAAAGGTGGTAGGCATTTCGGCATCAGTGTACTCGATGAAACAGTGATTGAAAAATGACACTGAACATTTGTGTTTCAATAAAGTCAAAAACCATTCAAGAAACATTAACTCTAATTGAAAAAGCTGAAACTGCTAAAGCCGACTTTATTGAAGTACGCTTGGATGATTTAGGAGAAAAGCCAAAACTTAGCGATCTAACGTCTTCAACCAAAATCCCTCTTATTGCTACAAACAAGTTGTTAAGTGAAAAAAGTGGTTTCACTGGAAAGTCAACTCAACTCTGGCAAACTTTGACAAATGCTGCAGATAACGGTTTCCAATACGTTGATTTGGACTTAGCAGCCAGAGAATTAGAAAAACATATTGTTTACTTGAAAGAGTTAGGCGTTAAAAGTATTGTTTCTTTTCACCATTTCGACGGCGCACTTAGCAGCCAAGAAATGCATGACGTTTTAAACAGTGAAATATGTAGTGGTGCAGACGTCTGCAAAATTGTTGGCACTGCAAAAAAAGTTCAAGACAACTTAACTGTGCTGAATTTTATCTCAGAAAATGCAGACAAAACTCGGTTGGTGTGCTTCTGTATGGGTGAACAGGGCAAAATTTCGCGGTTGCTTTCACCGGTTTTTGGAGCGTTTTTCACTTTTGCTGCTTTAACGCAGGGTAGTGAAACTGCACCGGGACAAATATGCATAAATGAAATGAAGACGGTCTATTCTTTATTGAGGCAAGAACCGTGATTGTTTCAGGAAAAACGTGTGTTTACGCAGTTATTGGGGATCCAATAGAGCATTCGTTAAGTCCGGTTATTCAAAATGCTGTGTTCAATGCGTTAAACATAGACGGGATTTATACAGCTTTTAGGGTGAAGTCTTCAGATGTTGCTAACGCTTTAGCAGGTATGCGCGCGTTAGGTATTTCGGGTTTGAATGTTACCATGCCTCATAAAGAAAAGGTAATAGCGAATTTAGATTGGATAGATGAACCAGCAAAGTTTCTAAATTCAGTAAACACTATTCACCATAAAGATGGAAAACTGTTAGGATATAGTACTGATGGCATAGGAGCGCTTAAAGCACTTAAAGCAAATGGAGCGGATCCACATAACAAAAGAGTGTTAATGCTGGGAGCAGGTAGAACAGCACGAGCCATCGCTTACTCAATAATTCAAGAAGCAGAGGAACTTGTTGTTCTCAATCGTACTGTTTCAGAAGCAAAAAAACTATCAGAAACATTAAAACATAAATTTAACAAAAAAATTAATTTCGGATCACTTTCACCAGAAGTTATTAGAGAAAAAATCAGAGACACAGATATTTTATTAAATACAACACCTACTGGAATGGAACCTAACATAAACCAAAGCTTGGTTGCGTCAAACAATTTAAAGTCAAACTTGACAGTTATGGACATAGTTTACAGTCCATACGAAACGCAACTGATCAAAGACGCAAAAGCAGCGGGTTCAAAGGTGGTAAGTGGCGTGGAAATGTTAATTTATCAAGGTGCTGCAGCGTTTGAAATTTGGACAGACAAACAGGCACCAGTGCAAGTTATGAGAAAAGCAATTTCAGAACATCTTATTGGAGTGTAAACTGTATGAAAGGAGAAGCATCAGCGTTAGCTCATGGTGCGGCAACAATTGTTAATGCCATGGCAACTAATAAGGGAGCAGCTTTTGGCGTTGATCTTTATACTAAGGCACAAGTAAAATTAACTGATGAGCCGCAGGTTATTGAGACTGAAATTTTGTCGGATCATGAAGAGAATCCTGTTTTAATCCAGAAAACTGTTGCAGCGGTTCTCAAGCGTTTCAATTTAGAAAAAGAGTACGGGGCAAAAGTTAAAACGTGTAGTAACATACCCATTGCCAGAGGTTTAAAGAGCAGCAGTACAGCTGCTAATGCAGTAATTCTTGCAACATTGGGCGCATTGAGTGAATTTCTTGAGGATTTGGATATTATAAAGCTGGGTGTTTTATCAGCATTTGAGGCAAAAGTTACCATTACAGGCGCGTTTGATGATGCTTGCGCTTCATATTTTGGCGGTTTAGTAGTAACGGATAATTTAAACTGCAACCTCATAAAACAAGAGTCATTAATTCAGGATGAAAATAATTACGTTGTTTTATTTCAAGTTCCACCAAAGAAAGCGTACACTGTTAACACGGATGTTAGCAGGTTTTCGGCAATTAAACAGCAGGTTGAAGAAGCATACAATATGACTTTGATGGGACTTCACTGGGAAGCGTTAACAGTAAATGGGCAGTGTTATTCAACAGCGTTTGGGTCTAACATTAAGATAGCCACAGATGCTTTAGCTGCAGGTGCAAGAGCGGCGGGTTTATGTGGTAAGGGACCCACGACTACTGCAATTGTTTCTAAGGATTATGTAGAACAAGTTAGGGCAGCATGGCAAAGTTTTGAGGGAAAAGTTATACAAGCAAGTTTGAACCATGAAAAAGCTAAGGTAGTTACATAATGGTCAATGTAACTGTTAAACCAACAAGTAAGTTGCAAGGCGTTTTAACTGCCCCAGCATCAAAGTCTTATACGCAGCGTATGCTCATAGCTGCTGCACTTTCGGATGGTCTAGGGAGAATTATAAATCCACTTTTGTCAGAGGATACTTTGGCTACTTTACGAGCAGTTACAGCCTTTGGTGCTCAAGTACAAGAAAAAGAGAATTATTGGACCGTGAAAGGCACAAATGAATTAAAAGCTACAGGTGGCTTAGTAGATGTAGGCGAGTCAGGAGCAACTTTGCGATTTATGATACCGATTGCTGCGTTAGCAGCGGGTCAGTCAACATTTTTGTTATCTCCCTCACTTGGACGCAGACCAGTTGAACCATTATTATCAAGTCTTAAGATGCTTAACGTAGAAGCGTACTCTAAACGAACTAATGATGGGCTTCAAACTATAATAGTTAAAGGAAGGGGTGAGATACTAGGGGGGAAAACTTGTATTTCTGGAGATATTAGCAGTCAATTTATAAGTGGTTTAATGTTTGCTTGCCCAATGGCTAAATCAGATACGGAAATACAAGTTACAACTGCAGTAGAATCCAAAGATTACGTAAAAATGACACAAGAAGTTCTAGCTCTACACCAAATTAAAGTACAGATAAGTGACGATTATCGTTATATTCAAATTCCAGGTAAACAGATTTTTAGACAAAACGATTGTGAAGTATCAGGAGACTTTTCTTCGGCAGCATTTCTTTTAGCCGCATCAGCCATCACTAACTCGAGTGTGAAGATAAATAATTTAAATTATAA
>JAIRJY010000052.1 GCA_031260365.1 Nitrososphaerota archaeon
TGCTCGTATTTTTTACCCATTTCATCATGTTTTTTTGCTTTCGCCGCGTTTTTTGCTTCGAGAAATAGTTCGCTTTTTTCGTTTGAAATCGACCTCTCATTAAATACACTACTTTAAAAGGACTATACACATGAATTAAAGTAAAGCCAACTTGCTATAACTTTTAGCTTTTCTACAGGTTGCATAGTGTTTTAATTTGGCATTTAAAATCACAAACATTTTTTTGCACTAAAAGGTACAAGGTAGCTGTGTACTAACTTTAATTCGCCCACCGAAGGTATGACAGCATGAGTACTAGGCAAAGAGTGTAGTTTAAGAGTTTATTACGCCACAGGTTTGACAAAAAGGACTAGTTTGTGACTATTAAAGTCAATTTGTTATATGTTGTTGTTTATGTTGTTTGTCAAGTCTTTGGTTGTTAAGTTTGTTCTTTAGTCATGAGGGGTATTTCGGATATTTTTTGGTAAAATGTTTTAAAAGTGTTTTCGGCGTGTGTTAGTGTTTCTTGTCCTTTTTGTGTTATGTTGTACATTTTTTTTGGGCGGTCTTGTTCTGTGTTCCATTGGCTTGTGATGTAGTTGTTTTTTTCTAATTTTTCGAGTATTGGGTAAATTGTGCTGGCTCCAACGGGTACGTCAAAGTTTTTCTGAATTGCAACTATTAATCCGTAACCGTGTATTGGTTGGGTGCGTAAAAATTTTAGTATTATCATTTCAAGTGCGCTTTTTACAAAGGCTGCTTGAAATTCTTTTTGTTCATTATTTTTTTCTTTTTTTATCATATTTTTTCACCTGTTATGATCTTTATTACTTTATCCAACTAGTTCTTAGCAGTAAGCATTTTTCCGCGTAGTTCCTTATACACACCTATTTTGAAAGTCAACAATATGTTCGCAGTATTTGACGTACTTTTTAGTATAATATAGTGGATTATAACTATAAAGATACTCTGCGAAATAAAAAGTTTTAGGTCAACCTTTCCATCAAAACAACGTACAACTATACATACACAACAAAAACACATTCACACAAAAAACAAGATATATTAATACACAACTTAAACTTATAGCAACTTTAGTTTACATTGATAGTTTTATATAGTTTGTTGTTTGTTTTGGTTGTGTTGGTTGTTGTGCGGGAGACGGATAATAAAACGAGGGAAAACATTGTTTTGGCGATGCAGCGCAAAGAAAAACGCAGTAGCATCTCTATGTGGTTCAACGTAAGTATAAGTACGGTTGATAAGGTGTGGCGCAAGTTCAAAGAGACGGGAGCATACTTGCCCATACCATATACAGGACGTAAAAGTACTCTCACCGTTAAGCAAGATCAACAAATCAAAGCAAAAATAGCACAAACCCCCGACATAACCCTCAACGAGCTAAGAGAGGAACTATGCTTGGATTTAAGTGAAAGCGGTCTCTCATTGCACCTTAAAAAGATGGGGTTATCTTTTAAAAAAAGACGCTCCATGCAAATGGGCAAAAACGAGCAGATGTAAGTAACAAACGAAGTGAATAGTGTAATTTGCAAACAGCCTTAGAGGTTGATAAGCTTGTTTTCATTGATGAATGTGGCGTCAATTTGGCTATGACTCGCTTGTACGGTTGGGGTGAGCGGTGTGCCAGGGTTGTGGATTATATTCCAGATGCCAGATTTGAGCGTACGTCTATTCTTTCTGCAGTACGTTTGTCAGGTGTAGAGGCACCGGTATCGTTTAAGGGTACTCTTAATGGTGAGCTTTTTGCTTTGTATGTAAAGTATGTTTTAGCTCCCACGCTAAATGCAGGTGATGTAGTGCTGCTTGATAATTTGTCATCGCACAAAGTAGCTGGTGTGCTTGATCCTGTTTTTGAGCGTGGAGCGTTTGTTTGGTTTTTACCCGCGTATTCGCCAGATTTGAACCCCATTGAACTATTGTGGTCAAAAGTTAAATCAGTGTTAAGAAAACTCAAAGCAAGAACCCATGAAGAACTACAAAAAGCGCTAAAAACAGCATTCGATACAATTACACCAATCGACATTAAAAACTGGTTCAAACACAACGGATACCACTGTTAATGTAAAATCAAGTTGCTATAAACCAACACAAATAAATACCGTAAAAACAAAAAACACTTTCAGCAGTTCTTATCGCAAAACGCAAAAATACACAAAGACACTACAACAACCTAAACAACAAACAAACATCAACAGCATGTATGTAGCTATGGATACTTAATATCAATAGTTTTCTTGCAAGAGGTCTATTATTTTGGTTCTTTTATAAGAAAAGAGTAAGAAAGAATAACAAGAAAGTAGTAACTAAGAATAGTAAAAGTGTGTCTATAGTGATTATTAAGGCAATTAAAGACCGAAAATCTATACGCCATTATGATGCGCATGGAGCAACTGTATCTGATGAGCAAATCAAAGAACTGTTGGAAGCAGCAATGTTGGCACCGTCAGCTTGCAACAGCCGTCCATGGAAATTTATCGTTGTACAAAAAAAAGACAAACTTGATAAAATCACAAAAATTCATCCACACACGCAAATGCTTACAACAGCAAACTGTGCAATAATAGTGTGCGCTGATTTGAATCTACAAAGCGGCATATCAGAAGGATTCTTTCCACAAGACTGTGGTGCCGCAACACAAAACATACTTCTACAAGCTACCGAACTAGGTTTGGGCACTTGCTGGTGCGGCATATACCCAAAAGAAGACAAAACAACAGCATTTCGCAGTTTATTTGAATTACCAGACAACATAGTTCCATTTTGCGTTATCGCAATTGGTATTCCTGCTGAAGAAAAGGGCAGCCGTGGCTTTTATGAAGAAAACAAAATAAAATGGATAAAATAACAACAACCACCACCAAAAAAGAAAAACCCTCTGAAAACTGATTAAACAAAACATTTGAAATGTTCACCCTTAGACAAATTTGCAGAATAACAGTCTTCACATGAAAACAAGTAAACAAAAAACGTTAAGAACAATAAAGCTACAAAAATATTCGTTATCTACCCGTATTCAAACATTTTTTTCTTTTTGTATGTACAATTTTTGTGTATTTACACATCTTTATTATCAGCTAACAGTAGTGATATACATGTACTCATTAGCTAACTTTTGGTTATGTTGATATATGCGTTTGTATCTTACAGGAATGAGAGAAGTGAAAATGGCAAAGATTGTTGATGATAATTTGAAAAAGCTTGGGTTACATGTGTCTAAACCTTTGCTTGCAGTAATATGCATAGTTTTTGGTGTATTATTACTAATCTTTCCTAACATGGTAGGCATCATTATTGGCATATTTCTACTAGTACAGGGCATACTTGTTCTACTTGAATACTATCACAACCGCAAAATTCTAACACAACGCAACTACAAAAACTAAAACAGTAAAAAACAAGACAAAACAAACTTTTTGTTTATTTAACTAAAAACAGATGTAACGTATGCTTATTTAACAGAGTCATAACCGTTCATAGCAGATCACCACTTTATTTTATGTCTACATAGTAGTGAATGTTTTTTAAATAATCGACTAACAGATGCGTCACAAATAGAATTTCATGTTACCATACAGGAGAAAAAGAAACTGTGTCATTATGGCGATTTTTGTTAAAGAAAAACATGTCAAATATTACTTTAGCACAAGATAAACTTAGAAAGTATGGCTAGAAAACAGCATAACGGTAATAGATAATTCTGTGAAAAACTGGTAGTTATAAAAAGATTAAAGTGTTGGTTTATCCATCAGTTTCTACAGCAAATATGATACTGTATAGGTAGTGTATCTGTTTATTTTATGGAGTAATTTGTAATGTGTTTGTTAAAAGTATATATGACAGATTTTGCATATGTTTCTTCTAAATGAAGAATAACGAAGTGCATATTATAATGTTTAACAAAAATATTCAGTCCAATTTAAAAATCAACTCCAAACTCAACTTGTACAATAACAAACGTGCAATAGCATTTTTCACCATTTTACTACTCACAACGGTCATGTCCTAAGTTAAGTGAAATGGTAGTTCTCTTTTAAAGAACCAAAAGTTTATG
>JAIRJY010000053.1 GCA_031260365.1 Nitrososphaerota archaeon
TTAGGCAACCCAAGTGCAACTAGAGCAGCAACAGGTTGTACACCCTTTGAGGCAAAATCACTCACACTCATCACAATAGCCTTTCGCGCTGCATTGTATAAACTCATTTTAGCAGGAACATCTGTCTTAGCCACCAACATGTCAGTTTTTAAAACAGCCACTTCTCTATCACCAATCGCCACAGCAGAAACATCATCACCAAACGGAATAGGCATATTGGGCATTAGCATTAAACGCTGACGAAATATATCGATGATTCCATGTTCACTCAAACCATCTACTGCATCCATAAAAAAACCTCGTAATACAATAAAAAAGACACACAAACAAATAAACACGCCTAAAAATCGGATGGGATAAACAATGTTTAAAAACATTTAAAACTACTTGGAACACTCTCAATGTAGATTATGCCCCGATAGCTCAGCCCAGTAGAGCGGCTGCCTCGTAAGCAGCAGGCCGCGGGATCAAAGCCCGCTCGAGGCTCCATCCACTTTTATGTTTGGTTCAAGTTTTAATTTTTCAAAAAATGTATAGGTATTCTTAAACTATTTAACACTAAAAGAAGTTTAGGTTGAATTTTTGTTTTTTAGTATGTGACCGTTTTTGTCGATTTCGTTTGTGCGTATACATGTAGTGGAAATTGGTTTTTTGTTTTCTGCGGGTACCAAATTGATTTCTACTATGTTTAATTGTGGTAATCCTGTTTCGTCACGTTTTTTGTTAATTGTTTTACCTGTTTTAGAGGTTTCTTGACTTACAATTAAAGCATCTAGGCTATTATCTTTGTTTAGAGTTAAACCGTATGAGTCATTTAAAGGAGAGATTTCGAAACGGTTTTTATATCCAGTTTTTTCTAAAAAGCAGATTAGTTCGTTTAAGCGTTCATTATATGATGATGTTTTGTGTGGTTTATTCATTTTTACGACAAAATCATCACTTGTTAACCCTATAAGTACATATTCACCTATTTGAAAGGCTTTTTTTAACAGTGTTTTATGTCCTTTATGCAACTCGTCAAATGTTCCACCAACGGCTACTTTTTTAAACTGTTTCTTCTTCTGTGTTATCTCCAATTAATCGGACACCTTGAAAGTCTATTTTACTCCTTAGTACTTGTTCCTCTGGGAGAACTTGCTTAAAAGCTTCTACAACAGCAGTCACGTTTTTTTTCAAAACTATAGCGTGTACTGCCTCTCCAATCATGTTTTGCGTAGCCCCAATAGCGCCAGCTTGCATTGCTAAGTCTATAAGGTTGCAGATTTTATTTGTGGCAAATCCAGTTTTTTGTGCAAACAACCAACAGTTTGACAGGAAAGTCTCTAAGCATGGTGTCCTTAAAATTTTTGTTAATGCCTCTTTTCCGTAACGATTAATTTCATTCTTATGTTCAAATGAAAATACAGTTTTAGGAATTTTTGTGTTGTAAAAGCCAGCTACAATAAAATATTCAGGGTTTATAGGTATGCGATCAATTTTACATATACCAGGTGCACCGGGTTCGGTTACAAGAATTAAACCGCCGCTAGCTGTTAATGAGCTAACGGTACCTAACCCTGTTTGAAGCTTGATTTCAGCTAAATGTGCAATTTCACCTATCTGATTAAAAGTTAAAGGCAAGTTTAGAGCCTCTTTAAGAGCTAATCCAGTAGTTAATGCCCCACCAGCACTAGTTCCAAAACCCATACCTATTGGAACGTCAATTTGATGCGCCACAGTAACAGCATATTTTTTTTCAACTTTACTAAGTAACGTTTGAGCTACATCTTTGGATACTTTTGCCTCCTCTGTAGCAAACTGGTTATTTATAGTAACGTTAATGCAGCTTTTAGAAGCTTCTTCTATGGTAACTTTTGTGTTAACTCCTAATTGTAATCCAAACCCTCCACCTCTGGCACCCATGTACCGCAAATCATCTATTTTTGCACCATCGGGCTTGGTGCTAAAAACTTCAAATATACTAGAAATAGCACCAGGCGCAAATGCTTGAACTATTTTCTTAGACACCTGAATCTCCTTTTAAAGATTTATTTGAGTACCGTCGTATGTTTGGAAATATTTTTTGGACTATTTTGATTATAGGAGCAGCTAGTAGTATACAGGGTAATTCTGTGATTATGAGCCAGACGAATATGGGCAAAATGTATATGAAAGGTATAGGTTCTCCAAGGACTGCATAAAAAAATGGACTTACTAACCATATTGTTATGGCAAGTAAGAGACCGCCAGTAATTTGTCCAATTACCGCACCTATAGCGTAACTTATCCATTCTTTCCATCGTATAGAAATCACGATAATTGTTGTCAAACTTACAATTATGGTTAGTATGAAGGTAACTAAAAACGTGTTAGATGTTAAACCTGTGTAAGTGGTAAAGTCAGAGAGTAAAATAAGGGATGCTGCTAGTAACGCAGCAATTTCTAAAGTTATAACTGTTAATGCCTGTTTTAGGCTAATGTTTTTAGCGTACAGGTAACCGATTAGGAAAAACAAGATAAAATTGGATGGAACACCTGCTGCTAAGCTTAACATTGGATTTCCGTGTACAAACATGTCTCGTATGAATATACCCATGGCTCCGCTTATACCTCCAACCCAAGGACCATATAGTGCAGCAAAGACTGCAGGTATCATAACGGCAGGAAGAAAGCCTATACCAAGAAAGCTAATACCGCTGGTTAAAATTCCAAAGACTGCATAAAGTGCTGAACAAACACTTATAGCAACGATATCTCTTGACGTAAGATGTGGGATGTTCAATGTTTAT
>JAIRJY010000085.1 GCA_031260365.1 Nitrososphaerota archaeon
CAATGTCAATAGCATCAAAACGCTTCTTAGGCGAAGCATTACAACTTAACACACAATTAGCATCCCTGTACTCAAGAACAACTTTATCCTGCAAACCATTACGACAAACATTATACTTCGCAAGCTCATACGCATGATGATTAATATCACTAAGAAAAACACGACTAACACCTTCAACCTCAATAGCATAACGAATCCCACGAATCCCTTGACTAGTAAAAGGTTCACAGATGCTGATTTCACGATTAACCAAACGCCGATAAGCTCTGAAAACTAAAACAGACAAATCTCTATTAAACTCCATGACAGGATTATAAAAAACCGGTGCCCTCGATGGAGCATAATCTGACGGCACAACACCAAAAGCTGACAACTTTGGCACCAAAACCTCGACAGCACCCTCTCTTATGAATTCACTTGGAAAATCAGCCTTGTATTCTTCAGTCATAAAACATCAACCCAAAAATGTATTAAAAAACTTTTATTTATAATATTAGCCTCTGGTATTCTTATAGGATATATGTACTATACATGAAAAACAACAAACAAATCGGTTAAAAATGTTTATGAAAACTAAGAATAGTTTCAAACATTTTTTGTTTCAATATCTGTATTTGCAGAAACTTTTACCAAGAATTGCACAGAAAACGCTTACGTGTTATAATGAGTAAAATTACTTTGTTTATACTGCTTTTCTTTTTATATGTGGATTATTTGTTATTCCGTTTAATCCTGTTTTCGCGTTAAAGTTATTATAGCTTAAATACTAAAGCTACATTTTTTTGTTTCTCTCATAATGATAAAGATATTCTTGTGCATACCCCGCATAAACACCAAAATAGTTTTGAGCAAACAAACAAAGCTTCTCATACTCACTATTACTTAATGATTTATGTTTTTGAAGTTTTTTTATCAAATCTTGAGATAAATAATTAGCATAATTATTAAGCAGTATACGTTTAATCCAGACATCCACAGGAAAAGCCTCCATTTTTCCCAAAGAAAACAAAAGCACACAATCTGCAACCTTTAAACCTACACCTGGAAACTCAAAAAGCCTCTTTTTCGCTTCGTTATACGACAAATATTTAAAATATTCCAAATCTACTTGTTCATCATACACTTTTTTTGCTGTTGCTTGCAAATATTTAGCCCTATAACCTAAACTGCATTCTTCTAAATCATGTACACTTGTCATAGCTAATTTTTCAGCTGTTGGAAATAACCAAAAAGTTTGATCATCAAAACAACGCTTTTCTCCATGGTTTTGAGATATTTTTAAAATCGTTTGTTCAATTGCTGTTATGTTTTTGTAAGTGGCACAGATGAAACTTGCTAAACACTCCCAAGGATTTTGACGAATAAGCCGTAAGCCTCTAAACTGTTTTAACGCAGCAGCTATGTACGCGTCTTTATTGATAGACTGCTCTATTTCTGCTAAATTATCCTTTAACCCAAAAAAAGTTGTAATAAACTCTGTGTTTACCCCTTCAAACTCTAAACATTTGATGCTGATTTGTCGGATTTTAAAAATTTTATCTTCTGAAACACAATACCACCAATCACCCTGGTTTTTACACCTAAACACTTGACCACAGCGGAGTGAGAGGTTTAAGTCAAATGCCACATCAAGTTCAAGTTTCATTTGTTTCTACTCCTCCGTAAATCTGTCCGGTTTAGGTATCTCTTCCGCCAAACCTTTTTGTTTACGTAGTTTAGCTATCGTTTGAGTTGCATATTTTTGAGAAAGTTCTTCCCAATGACTAAATAATGACTGCCAAATTGCCCGCCCCGAAGTTGCAGACCGAAGTTCTTTAGAAAAATCAAAGGTTTCAGCAACAGGTATGAACCCTTTAATGATAACCAGCAAACTTTTTTGTTCAAAACTTCTAATTTTACCACGGTGAGTGGTTAAAATTCTTGAACATTCTCCTGTAACTTCCGCTGAAACCGAAATGGTGATGTCATATATAGGTTCAAGCAGAACAGGTTTAGCTGTTAGAAAAGAGGCAAATATAGCCTTGCTTATTGCATGTCTGATTTCGTTTAAATTATTTTGATTTAGGCAAAGTTGAACATCTGCTATTTTCACTTTCATATATCTTATGGGTTCACTGCAGAGAGGTCCAGCTTTGCAGGCGTATTCAAATCCGCTAATTAACGCTTTTAGCGTTTCTTCTGATATATCCTCTGTTTTTGCACTAAAGTCTATAAGCGCGTTACAGTTTGTGTCAAAATACAAAAGTTTACCAGTTTCTTCAGATGATACTTTTTGATTTTTCTGATTAGATTCAACTTGAACACTAAAACTGTACTCTTGCTGATGATGTTGTTTATTTGAGTTTTTAATCTGAACAATAACACCTTGCTGAGTAATACCCTCCATGTAGACCACTCTTGGAGAAGATACTGTAATTTCTAAACCACAATTACGCTTCAACTGATTAATTGCAATTTCAAGATGTAACTCACCCATACCACTTAACAAGTACTCCCCAGTTTCCATATGAGCAGTAACATGTAAATTAGGATCTTCAGAAACCATCTTTTCTAATGCCGTAAACAGCTCAGATATGTGTTGAGGCTTTTTAGGTTCAACTGCAATAGTTACCACAGGTTCAGAAACATAACAAACACCCTCAAAAGGAGAAACGGTATCTTTACAGGATAAACCACATAGCGTTTCTCCTACTTTAACCATCAAAGGTAAAGACACTGAAACTAAAAAACCCGTGGGAACCTCTGAAATTTTTTCTTGAAAAAAACCCATGTCAATATAAACCTCACCAATTTCTACCTCAACTGAAGAGTTAACT
>JAIRJY010000116.1 GCA_031260365.1 Nitrososphaerota archaeon
CTAAAATTTCAGCTGCTTTTGCCACTCCTTTGGCGAGAAGTTTACCTAACCCGTCGTCACTTTTACCAATTTCACAAACCAAATCTAACAACGCGTCAACATTTCCAAAACGCAAATCAACTCCACCAGTTTGCTCATTGGTAATTATTCCTTGTTCATAAATATCCATAGCAAAAGCAACTACATTACCAACAGAAACAGTGTCCATTCCATAAGCATTGATTAAACTAGCAGCTTTAACAATAGCATCAAGACGATCAACACCACAAAGCGGTCCCAAACTCAAAATAGAATCAGAGTTAAGCAGTGCTATTTCATCTTTAAAAAACCCTGAAGAAACCAACACTACACTATTACAATTCGCCCCACAAGCACCACAACCAACAGCTTTCTTAACAAAACGTTCAGTTAAATAATCAATACAAATATTTTTAGCTCCATCAAAAACAGAGTTATTCCAATTTCTTGTAGCTAACGCTGAAAACGAATTCAACCCCAACAAACGCTTAAACAGTGAAGACGAACACTTACCATTTTTCGACGTCTCCACACGATCATACAAAGTTTTTACAAACGGCGCAAAAACATCAAGGCTAGCAACATTAACATCATGTGTACCCCTAACAACGACTGCTTTAAGGTTTTTAGAACCCATAACAGCTCCAAGACCTGCACCACTATGACCAACAGGGTGATACTTATCACTTATAATTGTAGCAAACCTACAAAGTTTCTCACCAGCCTCACCAATACCAGATACACAAACAGAAAAATCACCTAACTCATCACAGAGTCTCTGCTCAACATCCATAACACTAACACCTTTAAAATGCTGAGCATCACGAATTTGAATTTGATCATCATCAATCCACAAATACGATAACACAGAGGCTTTACCTTTGATAACAACTGCGGCATAACCCGCCCGTTTCAATTCTGAACCAAAAAAACTCTGAACCTGACCATCACACACACCACCCGTCAAAGGAGACTTAGAAACCACCGCATAACCCTGTCCAGCTGGACCTAAAGTACCACTTAAAGGACCAGTACAATAAATCAAAGGATTATCAGCATCAAAAGCATCCTTACCCGGCTTAGAATACTCCATAAGCAAATTAACACCCAAACCAATACCGCCAAGATATAAACCAGCAGTCCTCTCATCAAGCACTTCAGTTCTAACCTGTCCCGAAGTAAGATCAACATGTAAAACCTTGCCAGCATAAGCACTCATAAAGCCATGTTCCTCTTAAAAACAAAAAGAGGCTAAACAATATATTTAGCTTGTTATCAAAAGACACATTTCACAATAAAAGAAACATAACATCCAAAAAAAGAGCATAACTAAACAATCATCAAGAAACTATTAAACAACGCGATAAAAAATGGTAAAGTCAAAAAGTTACATCATAGACCACTACTTTACCAACTTTTTATCCGCATTTATCAAGTTGAAATTGTATTATAGTTCCATTTCTGTTTGTTTGGTGCTTTACATAAGTTTTTACCATTAACCTAATTGATGTTGTTTGTGTTTTGATGTAGCAAAGTGCCTTTTCATTGTCGTGTTTTTTGCAGGGTAAAAGTTCAATTATGGCAAATGAGCGTTATTTTAGACGTAGAACAGAAGCACACACGGCAATGAAAACGTAACTTGATATAACGTCTAAAAATCACGTGAGCTAAATATATACGTGTTTTGTGACCTACTTTTGTGTGTTTTCTGTTTTGTTTTCTCCAAGATTAAGTTGCGCTTTTGAGTGATACTTATGGTCTGAAGGTTTTATGTTGCTTGTATGGCTGATGTTGTAACTATGCGAAATGTCAAAGAATACTTTAGCAGGTCTTAAAAACGTGGATGCACTCTGGAAGGGTGAGTAGTTTACTTGTGATTAGTAAAATTTAAACAATACAAGCATCATCAAATCAGTAACAGGCGTAAATATTTGGAACATAATATTCTTAAGTTAAAAAAACAGTTTCCACAAGATACGGCTAATTTTCTAATTTTAAATAATACAAACATAACATATTTCACAGGGTTTGATGGTGCCACAGCTTTTCTAGTTCCTCAAGATGGCGAATGCGTTTTGTATGTTTCAGAGACTAATTTTGAGCAGGCTAAACATGAGGTAAAAGGTGTTAAAGTTGAAAAGTTGATTCGTGGGCAGAATCTGTTTCAAAAGATATGTCAAGATGTTAAAGTTTCTGTAAATAGTAAATTATCTATCGACGCTGTAAGTATTGAAAGCTGGAGGGTTTTAGCTAAAATTGTTGGCAATGAGGATTTTCTAGTATCCTCTGGTGATATTGTTAAAGGTCTTCGTGTTGTTAAGTCATCTGATGAGGTTGAACTTATTCGTAGAGCTTGTAGGCTTGCAGATGTGGGTATAAGCACTGCATATGAAGTGGTTGAGCCTGGTGTTAGTGAACAAGAGGTGATGACAGAGATTGAGTACGCTATGCGTAAGGCGGGTTCAAGTGGCGTGGCGTTTGATACTATTGTTACATCAGGTGCTAACTCGGCGTTTCCACATGGCTCTTGTAGTAAACAAGTAATAATGGATGGAGATTTGGTTGTTGTTGATTTGGGTGCAACAGTTGATTTTTATCGTTCAGATATAACACGAACAATTGTTGCTGGTAAAGTTAGAGGTAAACAGCAAGAGGTCTATGGCACTGTTAAAGCGGCGCAGAATTTAGCTGTTGAAGCTATACGAGTAGGTGTAGAAGCTGCAGAGGTTGATTCTGTTGCTCGAACATTTATAGGTCGAGCGGGTTTTAGAGACTGTTTTGTTCACAATTTAGGACATGGTGTAGGTTTGGATATTCATGAAGCACCTATGTTAAGTCCATATAGTACAGACATTTTAAAAGAGGACAATGTGGTTACGGTTGAACCTGGAATATATATTGTAGGTTTTGGCGGTGTTCGAATTGAAGACACAATTCTTGTCACTAACAATGGCGCTGAAAAACTTACAAATGCAGCATATTCTCTACAAACAAATTAGGAAAAGACCTAAATGGGTTATTTTGCTTTTCTTTTTTAGGAGAATTCCTTGTGATTAGACCTGCGATTGTTATAGTGGATATGCTTAATGATTTTGTTACTGGAAAACTTTCTGCTAAACGTGCAAAAAATGTGATCATGCCCTTGCAGCAACTAATATTCACGGGTCGTACATGTGGTGTACCTATAATTTTTAGTAATGACGCACATTACCAAGATGACAGCGAAATTACACAGAAATGGGAACAACACGCTATAAAAGGCACAAGTGGAGCGGAAGTTATCACAGAGCTTACACCTGATTTAATTAAAGACTACATTGTAGAGAAGCGTACCTACAGCGGGTTTTACGAAACAGGTCTTACTCATTATTGCGTGACTTATACAAAGGCGAAGGCGTAAAAACCGTTATACTTGGCGGTTTATACACTGGAAATATAAAATATTGAAAAGATATAGATCTCTTACGAAGTATGTTGAGTGTAAGGTTGAATTGTTACTTGGCTGAAAATACTGTTGTGTTTAAGGTTTGATTTGATCAATGTATCTGGTTATTTTTGAAAAGGAGCAGTTTTGTAAGAGACTAATGTTTAAGTTCAGTGAGTACAAAGTCAACGATTTCTTCAGCAATATTTACATCAGCAACCATCTGCAAACCTTTCCATCCTGGCTGACTATTAACATCTACAATACGTGGTCCATTTGGGCTTTCTAGTATATCTACACCAGCGATTTTGCAGCCTACTGCTTTTGCAGATTTTATAGCTAATTCTTCAAATTCTTTACTGATTTTTTCAGGTGTAGGTCGTGCACCTTTACTGTAGTTAGTCTTCCACCCAGTAGCTACACGTCGCATCGAAGCAGCAACTCTATCACCTATAACAAATGCGCGTATGTCTGAAAAGCCGTGTTGTACAAACTCTTGCATGTAAATGACCCCGTGGTGAAATGTTATTGCTTTGAATATTGTGTCAGCTATGTCTATGTCGTTTATGCGTGTTGCTCCTTGACCGCGTGAACCAAAAATGGGTTTGACCACAATGTCTCCTCCAAGTTCGTTAAAAGCAGCTATAGCTTCGTTTACACTTTCGGTTGCTAATGTGCGTGGTACTGGAACACCATAGTCTTCTAGGAGTGCTAAAATGTCATATTTGTCAACGCAGTGTTCAATTGCGTTTGGCGGGTTTATCATGTAGAAGCCTTTTCGTTCAAGTTTATATAACATGTCCATGCGGAAGACCAGTTCTTCAAGTGAGCCGCGTCCTATGGGACGAATTATAAGGGCGTCCAAGTCTTCAAGGATGTTTGTGTCATTTACTTTGAAATGTGGCTTATATGCTAGTCTAGCGACAAGTTTTGGGAAAGTGAAGCAGGTGTATGATATGTTTTTGCGGGTTAGTGCTTCTCGTACTTGAGTGCTGCTCCATGCGTCGGGGTTTCGTGTCATTATACCAAATTTCAATTGTAAGTCTGTCCTGTTTTTTGTGTTCCGTTAGAAAACATTCTAAATAATTAGTTTTTAAATGTTCTGGGAAAAAGGAAAAAACTGAAGTTATAAATTGTGTTAAAGGTCGTTTTTGGGTTTGAAAAAGAATTTTTGTATGCGACTATTTTTGCTTATTAACTCGCCTATAAACGCGCCTACAGTTAAACATATGATAAAACTAGGGAGTATAAAGAAAGCATTGTGATCAAACACTGTTTCTATTATCCCTGTATTAATTAAGATAATCATTGTAATAGCCCATATACTAAATCCGATGATAGACGCACCTATAAAAAGAAAAGTGCCTCTTTTAGATTTAGATAAATTAGAAGGAGTAATTCTAACATACCCTATAAGACCAATTAAAAGCACCATTGCAATCATTAAAACGGCAAGATCAACAGTAGCAAAATTCAGCAGATACCCGGCAACTGAAAAAACTATAACTATAACTACAGACAGCATTATCCAGTAATATTTTTTTGTTGTTATACCTGGAGTTTCAGGCGGTACTACCCGTTTTTTCTTCAACACAGTTTTTGTTTTAGCTTTAGTTTTAGATGATTTAGGCATGAAAATATGTTTCATCATCAGCATTTATTAACGTTTATACAAACACAAAACATTAGCATAATACTCTACATAAAAAAAGTTTTAAACAAAAACTTGTTTGAAACTAAAAAAGAAAAGAAGTTAATTTACTCTGTTGTGTCTACGTCGCTTTCGTCGATTTGCCCGTCGCTTACTGCTTCGGCTGTTATTTCGGAAAGCGCCTGGTGAGGCGCTGTAGTAGGGTGGCTGCTATGTGTCAGCTCCTCAACTGCTAGTGCTTCAACTGCTGGAGAGTTTAATTGTTCCAGAACTTTTTCGAGGGTTTGCTCAACTGGAGTTTGTTCAGTGACCTCAAAAACTTGAAGTGGAACATCTGCAATTGTTTGTTCTTCAACTATGTCCATAGTTACGTCCTCAACTGGAAGATCCATAACTACAGATTCAAGTGGAGTTTCTTCAACAATATCATATGTTGACTCCATAACTGGAACTTCAACCACTGCTGATGTAGCAGTTAAAAAGACTGGATCAGTTGCTGTAACCTCAATAACTGATTCATCTGCATCTACTGAAACAAATGATTCTACAGCGTCAAATGGAACTTCCTCAATTGCTGACTCCATAACTGGAACTTCCTCAATTGCTGATGTTGTTTCAGTTGTTAATTCCATTGTTGGTTCTTCAATTGGAGTGGGTGTAGCTTCGAAAGAGGTTGTTTCTAGAGGCATAGATTCAACTGGGTTTTCTAGTGGCATGGAAATTTCAACAGATGCTATTGGTTCTGTTGTAACATGTGTTTCAATTACTGTTTCAGTAACTGGGATATCTGGTGTTATAGGAGCTTGGATAGTTGGTACTGTTCTGCATAGTTGCAGAGTAGCCTGTGTGATTGTGTCTAACTCTGTTTTTGCTGTGTCTATTCCTATTGTGAAAAGCAAAATGTCACGGTGATATGTTTCATCTCCAATTTCTCCTACGACATATTGGATTTCATAATTTGCAAGAAGTGTTTCTAAGAGCTTAATTTGACTTGTTAACTCGTCAGTTTTAAGTTGCATCTTTTCTACAAGATCTTTTTGTTGTCTTTCAATTTCTACAATTGTAGAATTTATATCTTTATTGAAAATGTCTCGTGTAAACTGCGAAATTTTCCCTGTTATATACAGGTTATCGACAGCTTGCGTCTTTTTCTTTGCTAAATCATATTCTTCGTTTAATCGTTTAAATGAATTTTTCCATGATATCACGTTTAGGCACCGTTAACCATGTACAGTAAAATGAGAAATAACATTTGTTAATATGTATGTATATACGTAACTAATAATTTATTATTCTAAAGCAGCAAAAATGAAAAAGTTTATGTGTAGAAAGTGACCGCAAATAAACCACATTAGCATTAAACATTGAAACTTTTCCAGCAAACAACAGAAAAAAGACCAGTTTTATATATAAAAAAATAACATACATTAACATCAAAATAGGTCAACAAAAAAGTTCATAAAAAGCAATACAAAACAAGAAAACACCACTCAATCATCAAATTTAACCATTACAGAAACGAAACCCTAAAAAACCACCACACAATTCCTATTGGTTTCAACATAAAAAGCGGGTCCGTAGCTCAGTCAGGCTAGAGCACCGGACTTTTAAGCCGGGGGTCGCGGGTTCAATTCCCGTCGGACCCGCCAGCATATTAATGGATCTATACTGAAGCTTTTGGGGGTTAATCACTTATAGCCTCCATATTTACTAAATCTTTAAGTTGATTAACAAATATGTTTTACTGATAGTTTTCTTGTTCGTCAGAATTTTTGTATGTTATAGCACCATATACTATAATAACTTAAATATACATTGACATGTATGTTTGTGGTGTTTTATTGCTAGTAGATATTTTAGTGGTTAGACCTGTTTCAGAGGATAAACGTGTAGATATTATTGCTGCTAAAAAACGCAACGAATCCGTAGCTTTCTACGTTTCTGTTTATTTGGTTGGTGGTGAGTCAGTCTCTACTGTCGCTACTAAACAGGCATTTTAATAGTAGTCTAAGTAAGCGACAAATTACGAAAGGCTTTTCAATTTTTATCAGGCGTACGCAAATTGAAATTTTCATATGGGTATAACCGTTGCCGCTTTATCATTTTGACGGTAACATCATCGGCAGAAGTTCGGGGCGGTCATTTGTGGTCTGAGGGTTATGCAGCTTGTACGGCTAGCGTTTGTGACTAGTGTAAAAATTGAAGAATACATCAACAGATCTTAAAAATCAGTGGATGCTCACCCCTTCTGGGATGAGTGGTTCACTTTATTTTATGTTTGATAGGTATTTGAGGTGGAATGGTTTAATATTTAATTCTGACTTTAGATCTGAGTGGAATGTTTGACTTTCTATTACCCAGTCAGCAAGTTCAGAATCGTGGGCACGTATGAACTCTGAAAAGCTTGTATAGTTTTCGTGAAGTGAGAGACATATTGCATCCCAGCCCATGCCACGACCGTCTGAGAATAATATAACATTTGGTTGTTTAAGGTACCATTCTCTAAGTTTTTTTATGGCTTCTGTTTTTTCTTGTCCTACTTTTTGTTTTAGTTTGCTTTTTAGAAATGTGAATGCAGATATTTCGAAGCCTATTTGCCCAAATTTTGGTATAACTGTATAACCTTCGATGTAGTTTTGCTCAAGCATAGTACGTCTTCTTGTTACTGTTGGTTGTGATACACCTAAAGCCTTTGCAAGCTGTCTGTCGCTCCGGTGTGAGTCTTTCATTAATTCGAGTAGTAATTTGTGATCTATTGGTTTTAGGTCTTTCATAGATATCATCTTTATTGCATTTATCATGAATTTTTCTATGATATATAAATATCATTGTGTTATTTTGAAGAAAATGTCACTATAGCCTATCTTTATTATTTTTTTGACGTTTTTAATTGGATTTTGTGGTTACCTATTTGAACTTTTTATACTGCCAAAGTTTACTGCGTACAAAAAGTGACTAACTTTGTAAATATATTTGTCATACATTCATAATTTTTAAGTTGATTATTAAAAAGCTTCTAAAGCTCGAAAAATTTTACATCACATCGGTATCAGCATAATTAATGTTTTATTGTGGGTATCTGTTGTGTTTGAACCAGTTTTAATATCGTTAGATGAAGCATGTTTAACGCAAAAAGCAATTGCTCAAGATTTCATAGTTTTACAAGTAAAAACCTGCTTTACGATACAACTCCAGTTTTTATCAGAGCTTTCACTTACGAAAAAACAACGTACAAATTTATACCTCATTTTCAGTATTCAATGTGCATTGGCTATCTTTTTTCCTCAATAGCAAGTAACTTTGGCACATCAACACAATAAATTAGCATACAGTAAAACTTGTCTCATGTTGCCATAATTGTCTTACCATTATAACAATCCTTTCTAATTTTTTATTCTGTAGCTAATGGTATAAAGCTCGTACTGTAGTGCTGAAAAGTTAAGTACAAGCTTTTGGTTTTCTTATATGAATAGTCATGGCGTATACACGTGAAGAGACAGAGCATGTTGAAATTGATTATCCTTTAGAACAGATTTGGGAAAATATTCCAAAGGCAATTGCACAATTGGAATGGGTTATCCAAGAATCTGATAAAAACATGTGTCATTTAACAATTAAAACCAAAGGGGCATTCATGTCTTATGCTTCAACCATAAAGATTGCTCTAGTTTCTGTTAATGACAAAACTACTCGTATGTTAATTAATGGTGAAACACCTGTTACAACAATAACATCTGTACTGGATTTTGGTAGAACACGCGAGCGCATCGAAAGATTCATAGTTGCACTCGCTAAGCTTATGGAAAAGAAAAACTAGAAACATTACAACATTTAGTGTTCTTAACAAGATTCTAGGAAAACAAGAAAGACAGCCAAATCATGTTGATAAAGTATATCAGCTTAACAATTAGTCGCGTTTGCTTTATTACTTGCTAAGAGAACTGCGAAAAAACTGACATTATACAAAAGCCTTTTTGCGTTTATCTAAAGCAAACAAATAGATTAACAGAAGAAAAAGACATTGTTAAAAAGAAACAAAGAAACCGGAATAAATGAAAAACATACAATAACTACAATACAAACCCTCAAAAATCTTAAAAATATCAATGTGATTAACTATCTTAGTGTGTGCAGTTGTTAACTTTAAAGTTACAGTTATATGAATAAGCTTTGGCGATGTATCCCGTTTTCCCCTTTTTTTATTTTTTGTAAACAGAGTTTTAAAAATTCTATACTAGCGAGGAGCATGAAACAATTTATGACATTTAATTCTAATTGTAACTACAATAGCCAAAAGGATTCTAACAAAAATATCGACAACAAAAACAGCAGCAACGTGCTAGGGAGGTGGTTTAGTTGGTGTTAAAAAACAAAGATACTGCAGATGTCGCGGATACTACTGCTGTTGATGTTTTTGTTGAGTGTTTAGTTGGTCGTAAGGTTTTGCGTTCGTTACTTGATGCTGCTGTACTAAGTTTACTTAATGAAAACTCGTTACATGGGTACGCTTTGATTCAGGCACTTAAAGACGAGTTCCACGTTGTTGTTGGTCCAAGTAACATGTATCCTATGCTTAGCAATCTAGAGAAAGCTGGGTTTGCTGTTAGCAACTGGAACCTTACCTGTAAAGAAAGACCACAAAAAACATACACCATCACAAACAAAGGACGTACACTACTTGCAGCGTACATAACCGAACTAGAACACTTCAGCCTGTTCCTAAAAAAACCAACACGGGTGGAGGCTTAAGTTTTGATGCTTAAATGTTTAAGCTGTGACCACGTTTTTGTACACACAGCTAAAACGGTTTTTAACGGTGTACACTTAGAGTACAAAAAACCAGAAGACAACAACGAATGTAATATGATTCATAATTTTTGTGACGTTATAGAACGTCCGTGTTGTCCAAGATGTGGATCAATCTACTACCAAACACATGTTGATCATTCAGCTAAAATAACTGTTGTCACAGGTAACGTGTCACGGCAATGCGCAAACACCCTTTGCAGTTATCACAGTTTAAGTAACGAGCAAAAAATTAAACGATTTATTGCAATCTGCAAACTAGAAAAACGTGCACTAACAGACACAGAAACCACAGACGCAACACGACTTAACTGGAAATTAACTTGTCTTGATAAAACCTGCAAATACTACAAAAATGGAGCAGCATATAACGCCCCAACGTTGGATACAGAAGGCGATCCGTGTGTTGAGTGTCAAACAGACTTTGAAGATTTGAAAAAACATTCTTGTCCTTATTGTGATGCAAAACTTGAGCCTGAAAAAGACTTTGCGTTCATAAAAAACAAAGGATTCATTGAAGGTTATACTTGGACATATGCTGTTTGTAGTGCTTGTGGAGAAAAATATGAACTCTATATAAGTGTAGATGTTGGTTTTTCAACAAGTAAAGCCTCACCCGAAGACACAGAACAAAACAAAGAAGAAGACGAAAAGAAGGAGGAGGCTTAACTTTTAATGAGCACCACATTGGAAACACCACAATGGGTTTTAGAGCTACAAAAAAACATCAATAACCTGCTAAGTGAAGAGTACAAGTCGTTAGCACACTACCAATACACCAATCAAACGTTAATTTTAGAGTTCCCCACAAAACTAGACAACAACCTAAACATGTCAGCTGGGCTAACACACGCGTTAAACAAATTTAACGGCACCATGTACCAAAACAAAACAACACAAAGAACCAACCTAGAATTCCCAAACCCACAAACAACAACAGCAGCAGCAGATAACGTTTCTCCATTCAAACACGTAACCGCTAAAATGGTAATACAAAATGAACAGGTTCCAACAAATTACAATAATTCTAGTTACCAAGCACAACAAAATAGTGGTAACACAAACTCACCACAACAGAGAGGTGAAAAAAACATTATGAACATGAATGATTATCTAAAATCCAATGGCAACTGGATATCTACAAAAAACTGTAAAATTGGTGATGTTTTCAAAATTAAAGAACCACCATACTTCGAAGAAACAACATACGAAGATAAAACCAGTATTCAATGTGTAGTTAAAGTCACAAAAGAAGCAGACAACCAAGAAATGAACATGCGCCTAAACAAATCAAACGCACAAATACTCGCCGACAACTACGGCACAGACGTCACCACATGGACAGGCAAACGAGTGCGCATCATAACCACCAAAACCTACAACAACAAAACAGGCTTCATCTACGCACCAACATAACCACACTTTTAAGGAGCACAACAAGGTATGCCACAACACACATATTTTTTCACACAAAAACGCCACAACACCCGCACACAAAAAAACCAGCCGACTGTATGCAAAAAGTGTGGCACAGCACTACTTGGCTTATTGGTTGTTACATACAAACATAGCCGAGGTAAAACACAAATTTACCACAAAACCTGCTGGGAGGCACTACACATACAATGACACTCGAAGACCTTCCACAGGAAATAAAAGACCACATCATGCGCACCGTAGGCAACGACGACTATCAAGAGAAGCCTAACACGTACAGCCTAACCAGCCTACTATACTGCCTACGCAAAGGGTACTACCGTAAAACGTGTCCTAAATTGTTAAGTCTTGAAGCAGCCTACAACATTTACCGTGGCAAACTTTTTGACGAAAAATGGTCACCACTATTTCGACATAACCAAGTACGCTGCACCTATCGGTGTCGTAGTGTGCCTGTAACAATAAGTGGCAAATACGACTTCCTCACCTACAACACCACAACAAACACTTACATAGTAACCGATTTAAAAACAACCAAAAACCTCTACTACATAAACACACCAAGCCCCGAATACGTCAAACAAGTACGTTTTTACGCGTACCTAAACAGCCTTTCGCAGGCGCAGTTGTTATACATAGATTTTGGTGACGCAAAAAAATTCCAAATAGAAGTCGGCAACATACAACCCTTACTAGACGAGTTAGAAGAAAAAGCACAACAACTCTACATAGCCCTAACCAGCAAAACGCCGCCACCCAAAGAAACGGGGTGGCTATGCGACTACTGCGAATACCAAACTATGTGCAACAACAACGACAGCAACAGCAATACTGACACCGTTACGGAGGCAGCCGTATGAATTCTGTTACCTCCTACGTTTTTGAGGTTTCATTAACTAAACGATGCGCTACATGCGCAAAACATGATGAGGCTTACGGCTGCATAATGCCAACTTGCATTTACTGCCTATACAACCCAAAAGCCCACACTTTACAAGACAACTGGACACCAAAAACAATACAACAACAAAAGATCCGTAAACGTAAGGAGGCTTCTACGCAAGTGAGTTGGCGTAGTTTATTATTAAAAGATTATCAAGTCAGTCTAGTTAGTGTTGGATTAGTCTCTGGTAGGATTCATATTTATGCTGCTATAGCTGTGATGATAGTTACTTGTTGGCGAATTTGCAGATGCTCTGATGAAGAGTTTTCTAAATTGGACCTGTCTAAATTTTGTGTTGACACTTATAATGTTTGGGAGGGCTTTCTTTGAGCTGGCGCGATACTCTTTCAGACAAGATAATATATGATGGTCGTGTCGACTCTGCATTTCTACTATACAGCGTGTTACGCTTGTGTCGTGGAGATGTTTCTGACTTTGTGTTGCCGCGCCTTGCACAACACTCCAAAGAAGCATGGGAGACATGGCTATGATGCCCGAGAAGTTTGGTGTGGTTTATGCTGATCCTCCATGGATGTACAAACGCGGTGGCAACGGACGCGCAGCAGCCCATTACCCCTTGATGACTACCGTTGACATCTGCAGTTTGCCTGTTAATGAGTTGACTGCTGAGGATGCGGCGTTGTTTTTGTGGACAACTTTCCCATGTTACCCAAACGCCCTACAGGTGGCTTTGGCTTGGGGCTTCCAGTACAAATCAGTCGCGTTCACATGGATTAAACCTAACCGTAAAAGCAAAGGCTGGGCTTTAGGTACGGGTTATTGGCTCCGTGCTAACGCAGAAATATGCATATTTGCAACCAAAGGCAATCCCAAACGGAAAAAGCGTAATGTGCCTCAGCTAATTGTTGAGCCAAGACGTGAACATAGCCGCAAACCCGATACCGCTAGTAAACGTATTGTAGAGCTCTTCGGAGACGACATGCCCAAGGTGGAGTTG
>JAIRJY010000159.1 GCA_031260365.1 Nitrososphaerota archaeon
GAATTATTCATTATAAAGCCATTCCACTCATTAGTAGCCGTTTTAACGAGAAAAGACTAGCGACACTTGAGGCTAATGCGACAAAAATACATAAACACGCTTTTTTATGGCTCTGTTTAACTGCTGCAACGCCGCTTCCAGAGGAACCGGTTATTATTTCACTGTCCTCAATGAAGTACAATATTGTAAAGTTTTCCACAGCATTCTTTTTAGGTAAATTAGCTATTACTACAGTAAGTGCTTTTGCAGGAAATACCGTTGGTAATGTGTTTACAGAGTGGTTAAGCAACACATTTCCAACATGGTTTACTCCAGAAATTATAATAACTATTATGTCAACATTTTTAGCTATCATTATTACGGTAGTTCTACTCAAGGTCGACTTAAGCAAGCTTACAAGATGTTTTAGGAGACAAAAAACAATTCAAGGCTGATCTTGGGAAATAAATTTAAGGAACAAACTTTACGGTAGTGCAGATTAATTTATGCCAGTAAAAAAGCGGTATTCCTTAAAAACTAAAGAATCTAAACAAATTTTAAGAGAAGCCTCTCAACGTTTCAACATAAACTTAGATACTTTGTTTGGCGACAAAGTAAATGTTGATATTGTTGAGTTTGAAAATGCTCAAATTTACACAGTAAACTCACGACCTATAATGTTTAAAGCAAACGGTTTTTTGCCACTTTTATGTTTTACAGAATTCATACAAGTCGCTCCGAAAGTAACTGTTGATATGGGCGCAATACCATTTGTATGTAAAGGGGCAAACGTTATGGCACCAGGAATCCGACATGTTGAAGGCGAATTTTCTAAAGGAACCTTGCTAATCGTTATCGATGAAAAACACGGAAAAACCTTAGCATTAGGAGAAAGCATGTTTAGTTCCACAGAATTCAAAAATATAACCAGTGGACCCGTGATAAAGACACTGCATTATGTTAGCGATAAACATTGGAATTCCGCTAAACTACTAATGGAATAAACAGGAACAAAAAAATTCAAATTTTGTATGATCAATAGTATAATGTAGCACCAACAATATCTAAAATGTAAACATACAAACAAAAACACTAAAAACAAGTTTATCTGTTTGCCCAAAAAAGTAATTAGTGTCCGCAAATATTTTTATGTTAGATTTGTTCTGTTGACATTGCTGGGGTGGCCGAATCGCTGAGGCGGTAGCCTGCAGAGCTGCTTTATATGGGTTCAATTCCCATCCCCAGCTCTTTAACTGAATCCTAAGCTCAAAAATCAAATGCCGCAACGACACATTATAACTGATGTTGTATATGGGTAATTTATTAAAAAATAGACTTCTTGCAAAACTCATGATTTATGCTACTTTTTTCCTGATGCACTACTACTGGTATGATGGAATGTGTGAGATGTTTACTTTGTGGTCCTTTGCAGCCTTGAAAAGACTACCATAGTTTTGCAAGAGATTTAAAATGTTGTTTCTGCAGAAACCTACATAACACGATTGCTGGCTGTAACGTTTTCAAGTCCGCTTTAAAGAAGTACCCATCTATTTTGTGTGTTAGCGGATATGCGTATCGTGGGACATTTGTGAGATTTATTGACTGACTAGGACATCGAGGTGATATTTCAGAAGAATCGTGTCTAAAGGTGGGAGGGTTTTGTCTAAACGGTGGTGTGTTAAGCGAACTTTTAGCTGGTTAACATAGTTTAGAAGACTCTCAAAGATTACGAAATACCCACAAAAACAGAAGAAAACAGAATAATGATAGCACGCTCAACAATTCTGTTCAGTAGACGCTGTTATTAAGGACAAGTTCTAAAAGTGTAAAGCAATACTATATAGAACACATGTAAAATTGTGGGAATAAAAGATAAAAGTTTACGGTATCGATGCGCTTCAGAAAAAATTTGTTTCTCAAGAGCTGTTTTACGGTAAACCACTGATGTCTACGCAAAAAGACAATTCACGGTTAAATATGTCGGAAATGTGTTTGGGCAAGGCAGTATTGCAATCATATCCTCGAAGAATTATTTTTGAATTAACGAATTCCTGCAATATTAATTGTGCTATATGTGGCAGAAATTATGCAGAATTCTCATCATCGCAGCTTACAATAAATCAGTTTTTATGGTTCAAAGAGTTATTTCACATAATTGAGGAAGTTGCTTTAATGGGTTGGGGTGAACCAACAATTCATCCTGATTTTATGAAAATGTTAAAAATTCTTGACCAAACTCCTGTGCGTAAGTATTTTTGCACGAACGGAATGCTTTTAGGTGAACTGGAAAACGCGATATTTGAGTATCATGTTGATCTTGTTTCCATTTCAATCAACGGTGCATCTGCGAAATTGAATAATCGTTTACGAAATGGAAGCGATTTAGATAAAATTATTAATTATGTAAAAAATATTAGTTCTCGAAAGAAAGATAATTGCAGTCAATGGCCGCGTCTCTCGTTTGTCTATTGCCTGATGAAATCAAATTTGCACGAATTAATACCTTGTATAGTATTGGCACAG
>JAIRJY010000185.1 GCA_031260365.1 Nitrososphaerota archaeon
ATCATTGTATAGAAGATCTAGCTATCGGATTAGGTGAAGCCCTGAACAAAGCTCTGGGTACTCGTGAGTGCATTAACCGATTTGGTAATACAACAGTCCCTATGGATTGTTCACTAGCCGTTGCTGCCGTTGACTTGGTTAAACGTCCATATTTCCTGATTAATCTTAAATTTAAAGGACGAAAAGTAGAAGAAATGCAGACAGAAGATATCAATCATTTTTATGAATCTCTAACAAACTCGTTACAAGCTAACGTACACATGTTCATAATGTATGGTAGTAATGATCACCATAAAGCAGAGGCTGCAACAAAAGCATTTGCTTTGTCAATGCGACAAGCAGTTGCAATTGACCCACGCCGTAGGGGTATACCTAGTTCTAAAGGAGTAATCTAATGACAAATTGTATCATATTTAATTATGGCACAGATAACCTCTTAAGCATTAAATGTGCTTTAGAAAAGTCTGAGGTAAATGTTGTTATTGGAACTTCAAAGCAAGATCTAACAATGGTTGACGTTACCGTTATTCCAGTTCTAGGTCATTTTATGTTTGGAGCAGCTTACACGAATATGTCTGGTTTTCAGTTTCATCCTAAAAAATACGATGATATATGTTTTTACAGATTTTGAGAAATTTTGTTATAATGGCGCCAAGGTAATGAAATATGCAGTTAATTCCGGCAATAGATTTAATGGACAATAAAATTGTGCGATTAATACAGGGTGACGCTAAATCTGCCAAGGTTTATAACCAGTTTGGCGGACCTGTAGACGTTGCAAAACGTTGGTGTGATGAAGGTGCAGGTAAACTTCATATTATTGATCTTGATGCTGCGTTTGGTAAAGGTAATAATCGCTCTATGATAGCGGAAATTGCTAAAAACATTAACATACCCATTCAAGTCGGTGGAGGTATACATAGTTTCGAGTTTGCGGAGAAACTTTTCGATACTGGTATCACTCAAGTCATACTTGGTTCATTAGCGTTTAAAGACTTCTCAACTATACCACGATTACAAGATAAATTTGGTAAAGAATCAGTTGTTGTTGCACTTGATAATAAAACTGGGCGGATAATGATTGACGGCTGGCAAACTACCACTAATTTGACTCTCCTGGAGGCACTTGACAAATTCATTGAACTTGGTGTGAAATATTTCTTAGTTACATCAATCACTCGTGACGGTTCACTTAACGGTCCAGATTTTGAGAACCTTGATAAAACTGTTAAACAATCATGTGCCAAAATTTTGGCGGCAGGTGGAATTGGTTGTATAGCTGATCTTGTTAATCTTAAAAAAATTGGGGTCGAGGGTGTAGTTATTGGTAAAGCTCTTTATGAGGGGCGGTTCACATTAAAAGATGCTATTCGTAGTATGGGAGTTTAAAACATGTCTCTTGCAAAACGTATTATTCCTTGTTTGGATGTTAACCATGGCAAAGTGGTCAAAGGTATCAATTTTCTACAGCTTAAACACGCAGGTGACCCCGTGGAAATGGCAAAACGTTATAGTGACGAAGGTGCTGACGAACTAGTATTTTTAGATATAACTGCAACTAGCGAAAAACGTGGTATTCTGCAGCAGTATGTGGAGGGTGTTTCTAAAGCAATCCGCATACCTTTCACTGTGGGTGGTGGTATCCGTAGTGTAGACGATGCTAGGACTGTTCTGCATAGTGGTGCCGACAAAGTTTCAGTTAATACAGCCGCTGTAGAAAGACCTACTGTGATTACAGAGTTGTCAACTGCTTTTGGACAACAATGTGTGGTTGTTGCTATTGATGCTAAACGAAACATAAATTCGTCTGAAGGTAAAATTACTGTTCAAACAAATGATGGATCTGTATGGTTTGAAGTTATTACCTCTGGAGGTCAAAATCACACAGGTATAGATGCTGTTGCATGGGCGTTACAGGTTGAAAGTCTGGGCGCAGGCGAATTACTTGTTACATCCATGGATAAGGATGGCACTGAAAGTGGTTTTGATGTTGAACTGACACGAGTAATCTCTGAGAATGTACATATTCCAGTTATAGCGAGTGGTGGTGCAGGGCTGCCTCAGCATTTTGTTGATGTTTTTACCACAGGTAAAGCGGATGCAGCATTGGCTGCTTCAGTATTTCATTATAACAAATATCCTGTACCAATAGTAAAAGATTATTTGCGTAAAGCAGGAGTGGCAATAAGATCATGATAGTTCAAGAGTTGCTTACAAAACTTGATTTTGATAAAGGTAACGGTTTAATTCCTGTTGTTGTTCAGGATGTAAATACAAAGACCGTTTTGATGCTTGCGTATGTAAACAAGGAAGCTTTAGACTTAACTTTGAAGACTAGTACGGCAACATATTGGAGTCGATCTCGTAACGAGATTTGGGTCAAAGGAGAAACTAGTGGTAACACACAAAAAATTGTAGCAGTCTCAACTGACTGTGATTACGACACGCTACTTTATATTGTTGAGCAAAAAGATAACGCGTGTCACACTGGATCATATAGCTGCTTTTTTAACAAGCTCAAGTAGCTATTTTCTATTTGTGATTGTGTTTTCTTGGTCTTTAAAAACATTGTTGATTTGTAAAATGCGTTTTAGGTATGGTCATATATTGTATTGTCCGTATATTTTCCTGTGTCCATTTCTTTTTCAATTTCTTTTAACAATAGTATGCGTTTAAATGTTGGTGGGTGTGTTGCAAAAAGGCTGTTAAGCTGGGTCCATGTGTCATGTGCTTCTTTTTCCATAGCTAACTGAAGTTCGTGTTCGTCAAGTACACCATCTTTGTCAAGATCATACTTGTTTTTGTTTTCTATTATTTGTCTCATTTCTTGTCTTGCCTTTGCTGGGTCTCCGATATAAAATGCTCTAACACCTTCTGGTGGTTTTGGTGAAATTGACAATCCATAAGTAATTTTAGCTAACGCACTTTCTAAATCGTGAGGTGAACTGGTAACATATGCTGCAAAAGCATCTGCAAAATGCTCGCGTAATCTGCTAAGTCGCATAACAATCAAAAAAGTTATGATATACACAAAAAATGACACAAACCCAATAACTAGTAGAATTGCGCCGCTATTGTCTTTTTTGTTTCTTTTTCCTACGTTTGAAAAGATGCTTGCGTACAAAGCAGTTTTTGCGATCATGTATGCAATCAATGGTAACGCCGAAAGTACAGTCATTATGACATAGTCTTTGTGCTTTATATGACCTAATTCGTGAGCTATTACGCTGCGGATTTCACCTTGATTAAGTTGTCGTAACAGTCCTTCATGTACCGCTAAAGTGGCACTACTTGTGGTTCTGCCAAAAGTGAATGCATTAGGCGTATTGTTCGGTACAATCGCAAGTTTAGGCATAGGCAGCCCACTTTTGTCTGCAAGTTCTTTGACAGTTTTTTCAAACCATGGAGACTCTCCAGGTTTAATGTAATGTAACTTTGTGGTAGTCGTTACTATTGTTGGACCAATTGCATATTGCAGCAGGATGAATAGTGCTGAACCACACAGTGCAATGAAAAATCCAGTTAGCCAGTCAAGTTCTAAAAAATAAACTATCGCAAATATGAAAAGACCAAAAATAAAGACTGACAGAAAAGTTGCTGTTGCCATTGCAAACTTTAATTGAGATAAATTCGCCAACTGTGTTTTTCTCCTTTTGGTGTCTCCAAATCACCAATTCAGAAAATTAAGTCTTTCTCAAAAATAAACTTTAGATGTATATCCTTTGATATTGTTTGTCTTTATAAGAAGCTGTTTTTCTTGTGTTTCCATTTTGTAAATATTTGGACTTTTTCTAAATGTGGAAAACTCTTGATTTTCATGTGTAGTACACTTATTTGCTGTAGTGCTTTTTTAAACTGTTATGAGCGTGAAAAATTAGATAGGATAAGCCCCACAAATTTTGCAGAATTGAATTTTGGTTTTAATATGACCTTTGCAATGTGGACACATTTTTGTACCGTTATTTAAATTTGGAAAGACTTCTGATGGTTTATTAAAGATTTTTCTGAATGCTTCATAATAAATCATTTGTTCTTTATCACGAATTTGAACGCCATCTGATTCGAGAATAGCTTTTTGCTTTTTTGCAAATTCAGTGTCAGTGTACTGTTCTTGAAGAATGATATTTAATGCTGTTGTTCCTGTTCCTGTTTCAAGTGGTGCTTTAGGTCTCCACACAACCTCTTGAGGTATAACATCTTCATAGGCTTTGCGTAGTAACCATTTACTGTACTTTTCGCCATTATACATGTTTATTTTAACCTTTATTGGCAACTTTTTTGCCCAATCCATAAATAAAGCGTCAAGATACGGCTGTTTTACTTCTATTCCTAAAGAGTTTGCTAATGTACTACTGCTGAAACTCATTTCTGCCCACATGCACAGCTGTTTCTTGTAAAGCTCCTCTTCTGAGAGATGAAATTGCCATGGATAACCAAAAAGTTCATCTAAACCATCGCCTGTCAAAACTTTGTTTGCTCCATTTGTTTTTAAATGAATTAAACCAACGTAGATAGCCATACTGTTTCTTATATCCATAGGGTCAAAAGTTTTTAGTGATTTAACAATTTTAGGTACATTCTCTAAGGCTTCTTCAACATCAAAACTGTGGGTTTGATGATTTTTGAGTTTTAGACTTTCAACCATTTTTTTAACGTATAGCGTATCTTTTGGATCGCCTTGTTTAAACTCAACATTTAAAGTTGAAATATCTGGGTTATGTTTTAGAACTTCGTATGCGATTATTGATGTGTCTGTTCCTGCAGAAAATAGTATGCTGTCTCCTAGATTGTTTTCAATGGCTTTGTTGACTACAGTTTTTGCTTCTGAAACAAGGTGACTGTAATCTTTTGTGTTAAATGGCATTATTGTTCCTTATGTCTATCTTTTTTTATCTTATTTAAGTTTTGTAAATGAGCGTTAAAACAAAAAAATTGTAAATCTCTGCTGAAAAGTGTTTCAAAAAGTTGTATACACATTCAAAAACGGTATTTTTTCATAAAAATTTTTGTTTTCAGTAAAACATTTTAGAGTCCGTAAACCTATCAGGTTAACGTGGGTACAATTGACTCTTAACTCTTTATTTAACGCAGCTGTAAAAATAGTGACAAAAGACAATGTAGTAGCAGTAATAAGTGATACCCCTTTAAATACTCTTAGTTCAGGAATTTACAATGGTGGCTATAAAAAAGTTAATGCAATTTTGAACGTTTCTGTGCCTGACAGTTACAATGACGAATATCTTCATTATGATCCAATGAATCTGATTTATGATGCGCAAAAAAAACTACAGGTTACAACGGATTTTGTTGCTATGCTTACTGCCGCAAAAATTCAGAATCTCTCTATAACTACTAGACAAGTTGGTGATGTAGAAATAGTTGCAATAGCCACTGCTGGTTGGAGACACGGTGAATCTGCTGGTGAAGATATAAAAAATGGTCATTATGTCCCTGGAACTATCAATATAATGGTTATTTTAGCTGCTAACCCGACTGATAGTTGTTTAGTTGGTCTATTTTTGACAGCAACTGAAGCTAAAACTGCAGCGATGAATGATTATGACATACGTAGTCGGTATAGTGGTGATGCTGCAACTGGGACTGTCACAGACAGTTTATCTGTAGCAGCAACTGGTGTAGGTGAAAAAATTGAGTTTGGTGGACCAGCTTCATCTGTTGGACAACTTGTAGGTAGCGCGGTAAGGCAAGTTGTTAAAGAAGCTGCAGATAAACAAGAAGGTCAACATAAAGGACGAACTCTAGCTCGAAGGCTTTCAGAACAACATATGTCGATAGATTATCTGGCTGCCGAGATTTCGAAACTCCAAATTTTTGGAAACAAAGAAACAGTTATTTCTACGTTGGAAATATGTCTGCCAACAAACTCTGTTTATGCCGCATTTTTGTTGGCGGCTGTAAAATTGGATGACGATTTTAAAAAAGGTTTGATCCCAAATGAGTTTGGTGATGTAGTTTCGTTAAGTAAATGTTTTGGTTGTTTGTTACTGGACCAAAAATTTGTAGAGAATTTGCCGAATTTTTCAGAGGTTACTTTACCTCCTTTTACTAAATGCGCTGTTGTTGCAATTCTTCAAAGCTTTTTATCTAAAACTTGTTAGTTTGCAGTTTAGCAGTTGCTTACTACCTCTGTTGTTCTGGGTGTTTTAGATCTTTGTTTTTTAGGATAAAAACCATTATTGCTAAAATTAGTGTAATACTGCTTAACGAAGTTGTAATTGCTGTAATTTTCAGTCCTATTGGTGAGAGTCCAAGAAATAGTCCTGTAATGCCTACTATTCCAAAGCTCAAAGCAACGCTTAAAACGGCTTCTTCTATGAGGTCTACTTTATTTTTTTTTCTGAACAGTATGTTAACTAAACAATTGCCTGGGATAATAAACAAAAAGATAACACTAAATGCGTAGCGTAGTAAAACAAACATTGACTCGTTTGGTATGAGGTAAACCGAAAGAAGCGTTAGTACTGTGAATATTATGATTATTTCTAGCCAACGAAGAGGTTTCATGGTCACTTTAATACACTTACTTAAATAAAAATAAACTTATAAAAAAAATAAAAGAAGAGGTTTTAGGCAAACATCTTGAATATTGGATGTGACTCAACGTCTACTGGTTGCGTTTCAAAGTCTGCAGCGGCAGACGCAATATATGTATCAACAACTGCAACTGCTGGGAAAACCCATTCAGCTTGTTCAGCTGGACCAAACATTAGCCAGTTAGCGCCCATGGTTTGTAAGATTGCGTTAGTTGCTGTAACTGTGCCTTTTCGGTATTCTTTTGCAATGTTAGCTTTTACCCAACCCATGGTTGTAACAACATTACCACTACCTGTACCTACAGGATGACCATATTTCTCTTTCATCATTGGGAAAGCTACAACTGAGCTTCCCATGTCTGGTTGGAAAGATGGCATGGATGTGTCGACAAGGGGTTTTGTAATTCCGCCTTTTGCTGCAAGTGCTAAAGCTTCGTCAGCAACATTCATTCTGCCTGCTAGTGATGTGTCGTGTGGATCGTCTGCTAGAACAATTGACATTGTAATGCCACTTTCTTTCAAGTTTGCTAACTCAGCGTCAGTTACTCCTTTGTAAACTGAATTATAGAAACATCTTTCTTGTAGACCAATTTTCTTTGCAATAGTTG
>JAIRJY010000064.1 GCA_031260365.1 Nitrososphaerota archaeon
CAGATGTGTTAGCTAACAATAATTGGTTAATTATTTGAGTCGATACTCCAACAGCACCAGCGTATGACGCGATAACTTCGTTTCGTGCGTCACCGACTTTGTGGTGTGTATTAAAAATGTTTGCTGCTAATTTAACTATTTTACCTGAATGTCCAAGAAATATTATTTCTTTAACATTTTTTTCAACTGCTTTATCTATCATGTAACCAACAAAATCGCCTGTTTGAATTATAGCATCTTCAGGAACCTGAAAGTTTTCTTTTGCAATTTTTTCACCTATGTTACCTGGGACAAAAACTAGTCGTTTGTAGCCACGAGCAAGTGCAACATCTATCTGTGGAACCAATGAGCGTCTGCATGCTTCAAGTGATAAAGGTTTTACAACACCAGTTGTTCCAAGTATTGAAACACCGCCTTTAACGCCCAGTTTAGCGTTTGTTGTTTTTTTGGCAATGTTTGCTCCATCAGGTGCGCTGATGAGTATTTCTGCGCCTTTACCGTGCGGTAGAGCTTCTTTTACAGCTTCAATTATCATCATTTTCGGAACAGGATTAATTGCGCCCTCGCCAATTGGAACCTGTAAACCAGGTTTAGTAACCACACCAACACCCACTCCACTGCTAACAACAATTTTTTCGTCATCAACAATTTTAACATAAGCAACTATCTTCATTTTGTCAGTAGCGTCTATATCTTGTCCTGCATCTTTTACAACAATTGCCTCAGCAGTATTTTCAGAGAACTTTCTGCTAGACTTTACGGCAATTTCAAAACGTAAACCAATAGGTGTGGGAATAACTACACAGGTTACTGGTTCTTTAAGTGCAGCTATTGTTGCTGCTTTAGCCGCTGCAGCAGCAGTTGCGCCTGTTGTTATCCCGTATTTAAGAAACCTTGCCATTTTGGTCACCTTTAACCGTAAAGTTTGCCTTCAGCAAGAGTAAGCAACGCATTGAATATAGCAACAGCAATTGTGCTACCACCTCTGCGTCCACGTGTTATAACGTGAGGAATTGATAGTTTTTCAACAACATCTTTTGACTCTGCTGCACCTACAAAGCCTACTGGAACAGCAACTATTAATGCAGGTTTAGCTTTTCCTGCTTTGATTTGATCAACCAATTCAAATACTGCTGTGGGAGCATTACCAATAAGAATAATTGCGCCATCTAAATCGTCTTGTATTGCTAAACGCATAGCAGCAGCTGAACGGGTTAATCCTTCTTTTTTAGCAAGACCCATGGCACGTTCATCATTCATATAGGTATAAATTTTGCTGCCAAATTTTTTTAATCTGGCTTCGTTAATTCCTGCTTTCACCATTTTAACATCGGTTATAACTTTTGCACCTGTTTTAATGGCGTTTACACCTGCTTCTACAGCGTTATCGCTTATCACTAATAGTTTAGCAAATTCAGTGTCAGCCGTGGTATGAACGACACGTTCAACTAGTGGTATTTTATCTTTTGAGAGTTTAGATAAATCTTCACCTATTTCTTGACGTATGAGCATCATGCTTTTATCAACTATTTTACCTGATGCTAAAACAGAGTATGCATCCAGTATTTCGCTGTCTTTTTTTATTTCTTGACCTAGTGCTTTGAATGCTTTTTCTTCTAAAATATCAGCAATACGCTCATCGTTGCCTATTGGCTCGCCATACAATAGTTCAACACCTTTGGCTTTTAGTTGAGGTTCTTTTTCTTTTACTCCAATAAGTCCGGGGATGTCTTCAGTAGTATGAACACCTGCAGCAAGAAAAACTGGAATTAACACAATTTTGGATACACCTTTTTTTACAACTATGTCAACTGCTTCGTCTACAGTTGGAGTATCACGTACCATAAAAGCAATGTCAACTATTTTGAATTTACCATGGCTGCGAATCATTGTTGCTATTTTTTCCAAGTTCTCGCGGTTGTGAGGCAGTTTACTTCCATGTCCAATCAGAATCAAACCAATATTATCAAACAATTTTGAAGTCAACTCCATTTTTTCCCACGTTATCAAACAATTTTATTGCAATATCAATTAATTCTTTATCATCGCCGCTAGCTGCCATACGCAGGTTCTCGATGATAGGTAAAAATGTTTGTTTTAGAAGGATATTTGTTAGATCATCGATAATTTTGCGTTTTTTGTCGTCAACATTACCTAACATGTTAATTGCTTTAGCTAATTCAGCTTGTCTTATCTGTTCTGTATTAGATAGCAGTGAGGAGATAATTAATCGTACAGAGAGTTTTTTTAAGTCATCATTTAGGATAACTAATTCATCATCAATCATGTGACAGGCTGTTTCAACACATTTCTGGCGTTCAGCCAAGTTTTTCTCGGCAATAAGTTGTAAATCATCAATATTGTAGAGATTCACTTTTGAGATTTCTTCAACAGTTTTTTCGACACTACGCGGATTAGAAATGTCAATAATTATAAGATTATTTGGATTTGTACGTTGTTGCATACTACAAGAAACAACATCTTTAGGTAACAAAATATGTGGTGCAGCCGTAGCGCAGATAACTACATCCGCGTCTACAAGAACCTCTTGGAACATGTCAAATTTTACAGCTTTCCCAGATAAATTCTCAGCTAACGTAACTGCTCGAGAATACGTGCGGTTAGCAATAAAAATAGGGCTTAAACAGCGTCTAGCTAAAGCTTTAGCGACTAAAGTACCAATTTCGCCAGCACCCATAACAAGAATTTTTTTGTCTTCCAAATTGTTCAGTAAGGTTGCTGCTAACTCTACTGCTGCTGAACCTACAGAAACGGCACCTTTGCTAATGCCAGTAACATCTCGGATTCGTCGTCCAACAGTCATTACACGGTTAAACAGGTGTTTAAGAATTGAATCAATACATTTGGTTTTTTCAGCTTCTAAATATGCATCCCAAACTTGATTTAGAATCTGTTCTTCACCAATAATCATTGATTCTAAACCTGTAGTTATTTTAAGAAGATGTTTGTATGCGTCATAATCAATGCTTGTTTCTATTGCCTCAAAAGCTTCTTCATAGTTAAGTGATGCGCGGCTGGCTAAGTATTGTTTTACAGTTTTGAGTGTTTTTTCGCCTTCTTCGCTTACAAGATATAATTCAATGCGGTTGCATGTTTGAATAATTAGGCATTCCGTAACGTTTTCTATAGCGCGTAGTTCAGCTAATGCTTGTGTTTTGTCTTTGAACGCCACTGCTTCCATTAGAGGAACACGCGCGGTTTTATGGGTGATGCGCACATTGATTACGTGTTCTGACTTTGAAGAGGAATGCATGGTTGGATAAACCGTGCGACTTTAAATATAAGCCTTCCGTAAATTATCGCTGGAGAGTTTTTGTGCCAATTCGACGAAGAATAGGTTTAGCGTATCTTCCGGGTGCTTTGCCGTGCTTTGAAGGCTTTGGAAATTTACCAACTGATGTAGTGTGCAACGATGGACTTGTTGATGGAAAACCTGCCAGTGATGTTTTAGACATGTTGATTATTCCAAGTGGCAGTTTAGTTGAGTCTCAAAGTGTTAATTCTGTTGTTTCGCGTGAGATATCAAAGATGGCTGATGCTGGAAAGTTTCTTTTAGGTGTTTGTTCAGGTTTCCAGGTGCTTTCGAATCGAACTGACGCTGGAGGGTTGACTACTGTTCCAGTTGTTATGGAAGGCTTAGGTTTAATTGATGCTGATGTACAACCGCTTGTTTGCACTGACAAAGTTGATGCTCAAATTATTGACAAAAGTTTTCTTAGTGATGCTGTTGGAGAAAAAGTTTCTGGCTTTCATTGCCATACATATGGCAAGGTGACTGTGCATGGAAACGCTAGAAGTATACTTGTTTCAAATATTCAACGTGTGAATTATCGTAGAGTGCCTCAAGAGTTGGTTTCTGGGGTTTCCAATAAGGAGGGTAATGTTGTAGGCGTTTTTGTGCATGCGTTACTTGACAAGAATCCTACACTTGTAGAGGGCATTATGAAAACGCTGGATATCAATCAGTTAGAACTTCAGGAAATCCGAAAAGTTAATGCTAAATTGGTTTCAGAAATAAAAAATGAGATAGGAATTAACACAAACATTCACCCAGCAGTTAGAACTAAGAAGATGCCTGTTATGGTGTTGGTAACTGCTTTGGGTAGTGGTTCGGGTAAAACTTTTCTTGTTACGGGTATGGCTGGTGTGTTAAAGAAAATGGGGTATAATGTGGGGTTGATTAAGCTTGGTGGGGATATTCGGGATTCTGTGTCTGCGCTTTATTTAGTTAAGGAGTCTGTTAAGAGCTATTCTTCTATTAAAATTGGTGAAAGTGGTTGGATGCCTGCTCAAGAAGCTATTAATCAAGCTTGTATTGAACATGATTTTCTCTTTGTAGAGGGTGCTATGAGTGCTTTCACAGGGTTATTAAATAGCAGAGGACCTCGTCCAGCTTCAACTGTAGAGGTTGCAGCTTCTTTAGGGGCATCTGTTCTTGTGGTTGTTACCTGTGATA
>JAIRJY010000066.1 GCA_031260365.1 Nitrososphaerota archaeon
TTATTCTCTTCATGTTCATGGAAAATGATTCTAAATCCAGCAAATGCACTCAAAAGTACGCCGAACAACACTAGCATCAGCTTGATTGCGTCATCCAAGTTTGGTTGACCTGCAACAAACTGAAGACTTCCAATTATTAGAGTAATAATAGCGGTGAAAATTGCGAGAAATTCCATGTTTTTGCTATTTTGTTTACGCAGATTCCGAAGATCTTTTTTAGCTTGGTTCTGTAGTTTATTCATGTCCTCATCAATTTTGGACATTTTATCACCCATTTCTGCATTGAACGCAAGCATTATCTTCATTTTTTGATCATAATATCTGCGCATATTTTCTGAAGTGCTTGATTCGTCATGTGGTTCATTTTTAATCGCAATATCAATCGCAACTAATGCTTCTTTAAACTTTTTTTGCAAATAGAGAAGTCTTGATTTACCGCTGTAAAACTTCGTGTACCCTTTCTTTTCTCTTTCGCTTTTCGCCAGTTCTATCGCCTTTTCAACAGCGTCATAAGCTGTGTCCAGATTTGTTTTACGTTCTTCTTTGGTTTCATCTTCTTCGTTGTTATTCTCATATACAGTGGCAATGAGCGAGCCAAATAAATAGGCTACCCCAGCATGTTCAGGGTTATCCGCCTTATCTTTTTTTGCACTTTCAACATCGGGGTACCATTTCACCTTCGTTGGATGGTAACGGTTCCGCCATTCTAAGTGCAGATGCAAATGTGATTTATGATTTTTGAACGTTTCTTCTTTGAAAAAATACTCAATATTTTCAAAATTCTGTTCTTTGTGATTGTATCTACAGTTGATAACATATGCATAAAATGCCGCATATTTAACGTGTTCATCATAATACTCGTTTATGATGTTGTATAGTTCTTTGTCAAAACCATCAATACGACCATTTTGTTTAACGTATTTTGTTATGTCTTGTTCATAGGCACAGCTACCTTCTGTGGATACAAGCTCAACTGTAAAAAAGTTAATTAACGATCCTTTGTACGTTGAAGACTTATCTGTATCTCCGTTCATAGTTATACTCCCGCCAATAACAGCATAGCATTATAGCAGCATGCTAAATAAGTTTTCATGCATGTGGTTAATCGGGGAAGGTTTTTAAGATATCTAGTAAAAGTATGCGTAATTGTTTCCCACTTGCAAGTTTTATCGGACAATTAGCAAATTTTTGCAATTGATTAGAAAAAGCTTCAAAATGATCCATGTTCAAAATTGTTTTATCAAGGGTAAAAATCAATTCCTTTAATAGACTTCTTGTATAACTTGGTTTCCCAACCTGTCATTTTTAACGTAAACGATGAATTTACAAAGATCATTAGGTAAAAAGCCCTTAAAATAGTAAAAATGAAGTGATTTCAGGTTATGCAAGACATCTTACATAAAGTGTTGTAACATCAGGTAAGCGGAATACGCAGTGTATTGAGCGTAAGCATTTGTCTTTGCGTACTTGGTGTAGTAGGTTTGTTAGGCGTGGTATTTAGTTTTCTAAATCATCTCTTATGCATAAAGTCGTTGTCGGGATGGTCATAAATTTTTGGTTCTTCAAAAGAAAGTTATCATTTCACTTAACTTAGGACACGACCCGTTAAAGGGCTTGATGGCTTTAGGACAAAACTAATTTTGTACCTCGAGAGATGCTGGATCTATCGCTTGAATTTTTTCCCATGTTGACTCATTTACCAAATAATGTTCAATTTCTTGTAAGCTTCTCGCAGTTTTGTTTGGTAATTTTAGATTATTGTGTCTCAGATATTCTGTGGTGAACTGATTCTTATGTGTCCCAAAGAGGAAACGAACTGTAATAATATTATTCTCATCGATATGAATTAAAGGTGCTATATCCTTATCGTAACGATCGCCTATTGAAACAACTTTAAGTAGTTTTCTTTCTGTTACTTGGTAACTGTTCAAGTTTATTTGTTCTTTTAAAAACCTCTTTGGATCATAGCTGGCTTGGATCGCTCGTAGAATGTTAAGATATGTTTCAGAATTTTTTTGATGAACAACTATGAAGTTACAAGGATCAACGTAATGTTCTAACTCAAGCTTCTTAAATTTCTCAGTTTGAACGTTTTCTTGTCCCTCTGTAACAATAAAAATCTCAATATTCAAAGCCGATAGTCTTTGAATTAAGTTGACTGCGTTCTTGAACAAGGGCATTTTTGCGGTTAAGCAATTAAATTCTTCAACTGCAACATTAATTTGGACTTTTAAATTTTTGTTCGCTTTAAATCTATCATACATTATTAGAAACTGGTTTATCGCTGACATCGCTGTTCTATTATGTTTTTTATTTATATCATTATTTTCCAGCTCATTGCTAAAAGCATCAAAAGTTTGTTGGCTGGTTTCGGATAACACCTTGAATACTATATAGAACTCGGGGCTATTCCAGAGCAATCTAAAATTAGAAAATCCTAATGATTGAAAGTCTGTATAGTGCGAGAGAATCCAATCATATAGACGTGATTTTTTTACATGACCTAATTTGGTTAATCTTGATAGAACTTTAAGAACACTCCTTTTTCTGATTTTTGAGTAATCATAAAGCGTTCGATCTAAATCGATTAAGACTATGCGTCGTGGTCTGTCACTTTTGTCTATCAAGTCGTAAACGTTGGTGTCAACAAATTTTTGCTGTTTCATCTTTTTCATTTTCCCATGCAATTGAACTTTAGCCTTACGTTGTCAGTAAACGTTCGGAAACATTTTTTACAAAAGCTTCTTTACACTTCTCAGTTTCGTTTACACTTGGCTGGAAGCAAAGAGGGCAACTTTTATTTTTTCAATATGATCGCTTACTACAATTTCGCCTATTTCATGTATTAAATAGATACTGACATTTCTCGTGTATAGTTCCTTATTTGGAGATCTAAGTACATCAACTGAAACTGTAATAGATGCTTTTTTTGATAGTTGTCATAGCAAAACATAGCAATCGGCATGAACCACTTTTCTTTGTACAAAATGGGTCTTGTTAAAGCTAAACTTTCAATGTTTACTGCACTTGTTTCAACCATTTCTTCAAGAAGTGATTCATCATGTAACATTCTTTGACTATTAACTGTCACTGGAGTTTTTAGTATGTCAAAGGAATTTAGGTCTAAGGTGCTTTCCTTGAAAGTAATTTTTATGTAGTTATTGAAAGCTTTTCCCAATCTTTGACAGGCTGTTACAATGCGTTCCTTATCATAAGGACTGAGTTCCATATGAAGCAACACCTCGACCCATATTCCGATGTTTCCAGTCACCTTGTGATATGCCCGCTTAGAATTGCTTAGTTTGAACCATGTCAATTGCTGCTCTAGCCAATTTTTCAACGAATTTATCCGCTAACGCTTTATCGTCCCAAACGTTCTCTTGGGTTAGACCTTGGAGTTTATGTTGAACGTAGAAACGGAGTTTTGCTTCAGTACCTGAGGGTCTTATTGTTAAGTGATAGTCTCCAGTGTTATCAAAATAGAAACGTAATCCTTCATCAGGAAAACCAGTCCAGTAAATATTATCGTATTTTCCAGTGGCAAATGTCTCAGTTTTCACAATTGGCAAACCAGCAATGGCTATGTTATCTCCTTTAGTAATTTTTTGAGCCATTCTTTCAACGTTACGTATTATCTTTCGTTTCAGGAGTTCACCTTCTACGCCTTCGAAAACACCTATTTCTGGAAGAGTTATCTCAATCGTTACAAAACAACCAATTTCTGGATCAAGATAAAGACTGTTAAGCATATCCATTAAGGTAGTTTTTTTGGATTTGGCAAAGGCGGCTATTTCAGCCGTCAACAGGGTTGCTAAAGTGCCATCTTTTTCTAATGTATGTCCACCTTGACCCAATGTCTCTTCTTTTTGTGGTTTAGCACCACCTATCGTAAAACCGTTGCTTTCTTCAAACGCACCAAGATTAGCTCGTCCTCTTCCCCATTCTTCAATAATCTCTTCAGCAAGGAAACCAAAACCCACCCAAGTACCTCTACATTCAATGTTGAACTTCTTTGCAACTCTGCGCAAAGCTTCACTTGTAACATGACTCTTTATAATTGATTTGTGAATTGTATCCGGAATCTTGCCGCCATTTTTTTCAGCAACTGTAGAAAGTCTATACCATAAAACCAGTGTCCAAAGGTCATTAGCCGTAAGTAATCTCCAGTCGCCACTAACTGCTGAGCGTTTGGTTTTAGGTACGTTTATTGTTAAACCCATTCGATCAGCATCTGGATCAGTGCCAACAAACATATCCAGAGCTTCGAAAGCTTGATCGCCATGTTCTTTTTTGAATTCTGCGGATGCCTTTTCAGCAGAACCAATAAAGCCTGGGTCTGGCAATTCTGTTAATTTAAATGCAGGGAACAATCCATTTGGGGTATTCATTTCCGAGACAATTTTGAGATTGTTGAACCCCATTTCTTTAAGCAACCAAGGAACTACTTTGTGTCCACTGCCGTAATATGCACAATAGCCTATGTTAACATTGGACATGTTTTCCTTTACCGTATCCAGACGCAAAACAAAATCCTTTATGTGACCTAGATACTCTTTGTGCAAATTTGTATATGAATGGTTACCTATATCTAATAGGGGCTTATCACCGCCTAAATATGCAAGAGAATCAGGTGAAGCATCCTTAAGATCAGACAATTCAGTGGATGCCTCCTCTTTGTTATTTTCATTCCCATAAATTTCATCAATTATTTCTGCTCTTTGTTTGAGGTTAAGCGAAGCTCCTGTCACGGTACAAATCTTGTAGCCATTGTAACGCTTGTCATTATGACTAGCAGAAACTTCGATACCTATGTCTGCTCTAAGGAATGTGACAGCGTAGGACAGTTCGGGGTATGGTGTTGGTTCGTCAAATAAGTGAACCTTTATTCCCTTTGAAATAAAAATTCGTGCAATAAGTTCAGCAAAGTCTCTACCCCTAATTCGGCTATCGTAACCTATTACTACATTTTTCATTTCTCGTTTTTTCATGTACCTAGCCACCCCATTGGTAATCTTGGAAAAAACCACATCGTTGATGGTGTTAGGACCTTTCAAAATTTTTGCTGATAATCCATTCAAAGCAAGCGACTTTAGGTCCTCCTCAGTAAGTGCCGCACGACCTCTAATGCCGCCTGTACCGAAAGTTACTTCCTGCCAAAACGCATAAACAAGATCAGACCATTGCTCTTGTTCAATAGCCTGTATTATTCCATCCTTTGTTAGTTGTGAAATTGAATTATCTTGCAACCAATTATTTATGTTTTCAAATGTTTTGTTCATTATTTTGTTAGCTTCTTCAGAGTTCATTACTTCTAATTTAATTTTTTCATTAAAATAAGTTGAAAGACCGTTTTGAAGACTATCGGACTGTTTAAACATTTATGTCATCCCTTTTTATTGTTATTAATCATGTTTTTTAGTCTTTTTGTTTTTCTGTAAAATTGGTTAGTGTTTTGTTGTTATTTTTTCATTCTGCTAAATGCCCATGTGCCTATGATTATCATTGCTACATCAAAGATGGCGATTATGGCTAAGTTTATGCATAATGGGTGGAGTGGTGTCCAGTTTGAGCATAAGATGACTGTTCGTAGTGCGTCTACGCCGTAGCTTAGAGGGTTGAGTTTTGAGGCGAATTGTAACCATCCAGGTATGCCTTCTCCGGTGGCTGGGAATAGTGCGCCGCTTAAGAAGAATAATGGTAGGTTTATGAATGTTTGAATTGCTCCAAAGTTTTCTAAGCTGCCCATAAAGCTGGCTATTATTAAACCTATGCTGACTAGCCCGAAGGTGATAAGTAGCATTATAGGTAGTGCGATAAATAGTGTTAAGGGGTTAAAGGGTATTCCAAGTAAAAAGCCAAATGCGAAGACAATTACGCCTTGGAGCATTGCGGCTGTGCTGTCGCCGAGCATTTTGCCTATGAAAATGCTAAAGCGTGAGATGGGTGCAACTAGTATTTCTTTCATAAAGCCGAATTCTTTATCCCAAATTACACTTATGCCCATAAACATGGATGTGAAAAGTAAAGTTTGACCGATGATTCCCGGAAATAGAAATTGTTGGTAATCTACTCCTGGAAGTACTATTCGTGCACTAAAACCAGCGGCAAATACAACTAGCCACAACAACGGTTGTATGAAGCTGATTACAACGCGGGCGCGGTCTCGGATAAATCTTTTAATTTCTCGTAACCAAAGTGTATAGATTCCTCTTAGCTCGGTCAACGTATGGCTCTCCTGTGAATTGCTGATAATCCATGTAGTTCTTTAGTGGTGTCGTCACGTATGTTAGCTCCGGTGTAGTGTAGAAAGACATCTTCTAGGTTTGGTTCACGTAGAACTATGGATTCAATGTATATGTTGTTCTGGTTTGCTAACTCTACAATTCGTGGCATAGCAGTTCTGCCATTTGAAACCGTAACTTCTAAGGTGTCTTTTTCAAGACGTTGATTGGTAAAATTAAACCATTTACTTAAAAGCTCTTCAAGGATATGGTTGTTGTTTGTTTTAATAGCCACTACATCGCCTTCAAGAGTTGCTTTAAGTTTCTGTGGCGTGTCAAGTACAACAATTTTGCCATGATCCATTATAGCAATACGATCTGATAGTCGGTCAGCCTCATCCATGTAATGGGTGGTTAAAACAACTGTTATGTCATTTGCTTCTTTAAGCTCTTTAATATAGCGCCAAATGTGGTCTCTTGTTTGCGGATCTAAACCAACTGTGGGTTCATCTAAAAACAAGACTTTAGGTTGATGTATTAATCCCCGACCAATTTCCAGTCTACGACGCATACCACCGCTGTATGTGCGTAGCAAATCATCTGCACGATCTTCGAGTTCTATTAGTTTAAGAATACGTGCTATTCTTTCCTTTTGCACAGATACCGGAACGCCATACAGGTTTGCGTGCATTAGAAGGTTTTCTCTACCTGTTAAACGATCATCAACGCTTGGATCTTGGAAAACTATGCCTATGGACTTGCGAACTTTGCTTGGCTCTTTAATAATATCGTATCCATCTACTTTTGCTGTTCCTGATGAGGGCTTAAGAATTGTGCAAAGCATTGAAACAGTAGTTGTTTTACCAGCCCCATTTGGTCCTAATAACCCAAAAACCTCGCCATTATCAACAGTGACATTTAAATTGTCCACTGCTTTAAAAGAATTGTAAATTTTTGTTAAATGTTGAATTTCAATAACATGCGTCATTGTTCAATTCGCTTTAGCATTGATTTTAGCTGACTAATATAAGACTATTTGCAGAAAAATGTTAAAAACTAATGTGTTTTTAGCATAAATTTAGTGATATGGTAAAATAATGGTTAATTTGCGTTGTATTATATTATTTGTTGTTGTGTATAGATAAATTTCTGGTGGGAGTATTTTCTGGTTTGCAAACAATAAAGATGTACTAGTCAGTGCTTAGATGCAAGATGCTACCAAAGTCGTGTACGTCTACTTTTAAAATGCAGATTTCAAACTATTTTACTTAGTTTTTTTACTTTGAGTGCTATGTGTACTATTTTATACTTTAAAGTTGTTTTTTGTATCATTTTTGCCGTAAAATACATAAACTTGAAAAATTTTTTAACTAATTGCAGGTTTAGATTATGCCTGTGTTATTAAAAAGTGGGAAAAAATAACCTAAAAAGGTCTCCACTCTCCACTTTTTTCTAAATTTAACCAAATAAATCTTCGTCGCGATGTTACAACTTGTTTAAAACATTAAAAAACGTTATCTCCTCTTCAGTAATTCCCGCTTTCAAAAGTTTGTCAAAACAAGCAGCATACTGCTTCTTTGAAAACTTTACAGGCTTAATTTGCTCTACTACGGTAAAACATCCAGTTTCTTTAACTAATCGTCCTTTTTTAAGAACAGCTTTTTGTTTCTTGAAACGGTCAAGTGCTTTGCAATCTTTAGATAACATACCAAATGGCGTGTTAGGAAATTGACTGCAACCTTTTGGTCTAATTG
>JAIRJY010000067.1 GCA_031260365.1 Nitrososphaerota archaeon
TGAAACAAAAAGCACTTGCATGCGTAAATGGTGCTTTTTCAAAAAGATTTGCCCAAACACTTCAAGCGTGCGGAAAAGAAACAGACATACTGGAAGTAGAAATGGGAAAAGCCATCAAACCAGATATGGTTGCAGAAAAACTTGAAAACGGCAAATACGACACAGTTACCATTTGCCATAATGAAACATCCACTGGTGTTCGGAGCCCAATTAAAGAAGTCACACATATGATACGTAAAAACTATCCAGACACCATTGTAGCTATTGACGCTGTATCATCATTAGCAGGCGATAAAATTATTCCTTCAGAAATTGACTGCGACATAATTTTTGGTTCCACACAAAAATGTTTTGCCTTACCACCAGGTTTAGCAGTTGGGCTGGTCAATGACCGTGCAATTGAACGTGCAAAAACAGTATCAAACCGTGGTGCATACACTGACCTGGTTGACATTTTTGAGTTCGAAAAAAAACATCAAACACCATTCACACCAAACGTAAGCTTACTATACGCATTAGACAAACGCATGTCTCTTTTGCTTGACGAAACATATGATAAAGTCTATCAGAGACATTTTGACATGGCAAAATACACACAAGAATGGGCAAAAAAACACTTTACAATGTTTCCAGAATCGGGCTATGAATCAATCACTGTTAGCTGCATAAACAACACACAAAACAAAGACATAAAATCGTTAAACCAACAACTTGCAGAAAAAGGCTATCTAATTTCCGCAGGCTATGGCAACCTAGCAGACAAAACGTTCCGCATTGGTCACATGGGCGAATGGACACTTGAGGACATAAAACAAGTCATCCAGTTGATTGATGAGATATGGAAAACTGGGAATATATAGCCAATTACACAAACAGCACAATTATTAAGACATACTCGTAAAATAAAACACGCAAAACTGTTGACTGACGTTTTAATTGTCAATTCAACAAAAATGGTAAAAAAATTTTATAGAGCATACAAAAAGGCTAACGAAAAATCAACATTTTGTTTTTACAAATGAACACTACGATAACAGTAAATACAATGTATAATGAGGCTACTATTCATACAGGTGTTCAAACTAAAGAGGCATAGTTAAAGGTCAGTATGTCAATAGCTAAAGCGAGTAAGTAATATTAGGAAATAATAAGAGCGTAATTCCTGTGGTTGACGTAAGAGCATTTAAAGCTATAAAATACACATCTAAAGCGGGTAGCCCAGAAATGTTGGTTACTCAACCTTATGACAAAATAGACTCTGAAATGCAAAAAGAATACTACGAAAAATCACCATACAATTACTGCCGTCTAATTTTACCAATAGAAACAGACAAATATCAAATCGCACAGCAACGCATCACACAATGGCTGAATAATGATATAATGGAAAAAACAACACAGCCTGCAATTTTTGTTTCACGACAAGTATATGACATCAACGGGAAAAAATTTGCACGCACTGGCTTAATTGCTGCTTTACGGCTGTATTCTTACAATGAAAACATTGTTTTCCCGCATGAATTTACACATTCAGCACCAAAAGCAGACCGATTAAATATGTTACGAACTGTGCAAAAAAACCTCGAACAAGTTTTTCTGATGTACTCAGACCCAGAAAATGTGACAACAAAATTCTTTAAAGAAATTACAGAAACTAGACCACTGTTTCAAGTCACTGATCCATACGGGGTAGAACACACAACTTGGGAAGTTACAGATCCTAGAAAAATTCAATATATTCAACAGGCATTAAGCGAAAGAACCATGGTCATAAATGATGGGCATCATCGATATGAAAGTGCACTTGCCTACCGTGATGAAATGCGCACTAAATGCGATTGGACAGATGCTTCAGCATTTAACTTCCATATGTGCTACATGGTACCCATACAAGATGAGGGGTTAGTTATTCTACCAACGCACAGACTACTAAAAGAAGCAAATATAACGCATGAAGTTATAGAAGAATTCAAACGCTATTTCACAGTTACAGAGGTAGCACCAAATGCTGATGCGATAGATTGCTATCTTGCAAACCACACTAAAGAGCATGCTTTCTGTATGTATGACGGAAAAAACGCGTACGGTTTAGCAATGAAACAGGAAGAGACCGTATATCAATTTGTTAACACCCATACATCAAAAGAAACAAAAATTTTTGACGTCGTAATTCTTCGGGACATCGTTTTTAAGACTATACTGAAGACAGGGGAACTAAAAATTGATGAGAACATTATCTATGTTCGATGGACTAAAACAGTTATTGAAAAAATTAACAATGGAGAAGCAAGAGTTGCATTCCTTGTAAACCCGATCAGTGCCAAAGCTGTTTCAGAACTTGCAATACAACACGAAAGATTACCAGAGAAAAGCACAGATTTTTACCCTAAGCCATTATCAGGTTTCATGATGATGGACATTTCAGTACATGAAAAACTCTAAGACATTTTTTATCGTATTTACTAACGGATCAAATAAAAAAATACTGGTATAATACAGAAATGGAAAAATTACTGAAAAACGAGAAAATGTCAATACCCACTATAGAAAAGTAGAAGTGACTATTACAAGCATTCCAAAAAGCAATAGCCTATCATAACATAAGAAATATAGTTATTTAATACACAGACCTGTGAATTTAACGTTTAAAATGAACATGCTTTATTACATCGAACCGTGAAAATTTGAAAGCATTGAATGTATTTCTAAAACTTCATCGAAATTTTAAGTGTATAGATTAATGCATAACTAATAAAAAATGTTCAACTTTTTGGAATAAACAGGTATGCACTAATCGAGATTTAACACTTCTGACCGTGTTAGCTGTGTGTACCACAAGTACAAATATCTAATTGAGTGAAAGTCAAAAACTTTTAGTACGGATTGTGTACTCAAGTGTACCACAAGGACAAGATATATAGCCAAAGTAAAAGAGCCACAAATATGTGTTATTACACTGATTGACATAAATATTTAATTAACTCTTTAATATAACTTTAAAATGAGGTTAAAGTGATGTCACAATTTGATTTAGGAATAAAAAAATATGTAGCTGAATTAATCGGAACGTTTATACTCGTTTTTGCAGCTTGCGGTAGTGCAATTTTTGCAGGCAGCGCAATTGGGAATTTGGGTGTATCAATTGCGTTTGGACTTTCAGTATTAGTAATGGTCTATACAATAGGCAGTATTTCAGGTTGTCACATTAATCCGGCGGTTTCAATCTCTATGTTGGCTGCTGGTAAAATAAACGTGAAAGATACGATGTTTTACGTCATTTTTCAATGCTTAGGTGCTATAATGGGTGCTGGTGTACTTTATTTAATTATGTCAGATAGTGTTGCAGCGGGTACTGCTATAACGCAACTGGCACAAAATGGTTATGGAGCTGCAGGAGGGGCTTCGCTTATTGTAGCAGCTGTTGCTGAAATAATAGGTACATTCATTTTTGTTCTTGTCATACACGGTGCAACAAGTAAAAAAGCTCCTAAGGGCTTTGCCGGAATATCTATTGGACTTGCCTTAACGTTAGTTCACCTATTCTTAATACCGCTAACCAATGCTAGCGTTAACCCTGCTAGAAGTTTAGGTCCAGCTTTATTTGTTGGAGGCTTAGCGGTAGAACAACTCTGGCTATTTTGGGTCGCACCAATAATTGGTGGACTACTTGCTGCTGGTGTGTGGAAAATACTATCTGCAGAACCCCAGAATCAACCTATTTCTGCAGAGGAAAACGCAGAGTAAGCTACCTACTTCTTACGAGGTAGACATCCACGTTTTTTTAAAAACTATTAACATATTCTTCGATTTTTGCACTTGTAACCTCCTTACAGTACATCAACATAACCTTTAAACCACAAATGACCACACCAAAACAAGTTTAACTGGCAGAAACTCAGCAAACAACAACCTATAGCAGAATTACACTTAAACACACAAACTATATCAGAAATACACACTTCCAACGGAGAACAGAAACAGAACAGAACCATGCACACATGACAACCACATTAACCCTATAGACAAGCAACTCAAAGCTACACCAATCAACAACCGTTTTAAACACTTCCACAAACCTAACCTCAGCTGGACCAAACGTACCTAAACAGCGGTATTTAACGACACAGATAAAATAGAAATTAGCCAGAAAAGCACACAATTTATCTTTTATCCAATCTACCACCTCACTATCTAATGGTGACGAAAAATACAACTATGATATAATAAAACTGACGCATTCATACTACTGTGGTACAGACTGTCAGAACTAATTTTTACCAAACAAACTACGCTATACATAGTACACACTATTTTGTGTACACTACACATTTTATTTAATGTGTCAGATCTCGGGTTTTGACATAGTATGTGTAGCGACAGATGCCCCAAGTTTTTATAAAAAATCGTTATATCGAGTTTTAATTTGAACAAATATTGAGCAGTAACGCAAAAGGTACTAAACTAAAGTAGAAATGAAACTTTTTCATTTATGAAAAAGATTTATTTTGTGTATTTCACTGGTTGCCGTTTGAATTTCTTCTTGCATATTATGCCGCAGAAGTGGTAAGTTTCGCCTTCGTAGGTGATTTTGAATTTAGCTGTGTTCGCGTCTAGCATCATTCCGCAGACTGGATCTCTAAATGACATTCTCTGGGTTAAACCTCAGTATAAAGAATACTTGCAATCATTTATGGGTAGTGGTGAAACGAAAATAAAGATTCAACAGAATAGTCAACAAATTTGTGCACATTATAGCTTTTGGAGAGTATTTCAAAAAGGATTATGTGATAGGTTCCATATTTCTTCTTACGAGCCATGAACATGGAAACGTGCAAACAGAAAAACCGATAAATCAAATCATAATCAAACTCTAGAGTAACTAACCAGTTTTCCGATGAACACTACCATTCAATGTTGCGATCTAAAATTATATCGCTCAGCCATATACATCTGCACCTTGTCGGAACAAGCAAAATCAACGGAGTCAGCTCAGTGTAAACCAAGTATTCGCAAAGAAAACACGAATTTCTAAGCGTTACAACCTGCGAAGTATTTTCTTCAATAGTCTTCTTGCAAAACTTGTGATTGTGCTACTTTTTTCATGATATACTACGGGTATGATAGAGTGAGAGATGTTTGCTTTGGTTCGTATAACCTTGAGAAAATTACAGAGATATAAAGATGTCTAATGATTGAACTACAGCGTAATCCTTTTTGTAATACTTTCAGTTTTTAAATACGTAATGCCTAAGCTACTCGGTTTAATGTGACTAAAAAAGTGTTTAGGGGGGGAATATGTCATAAAGACATGTTTGTATTTCTTAGTAGAAACTTTGTATTGGCGAGTCATCTGAGCCTGTTTTGTTTTTTGTGTTGATTTCTTCTATACGCGTTTTTGTTAGAGATTTAATTTTGTTGAAATCGCTTAATTCTCCATAGTTGACAAGAGTGATCGCTGTTCCTTCTGTGCCTTTTCGTGCAGTTCTGCCGATTCTATGAAAATACACTGGAGGATCGTTAGGCACATCATAATTAATTATGTGTGTAATACCTTGTATATCTAAACCTCTGGCAGCGACATCGGTTGCGACAAGTAGACTGAGATGTCCAGTTCTGAAGTCGTTTATTGCACGGTCGCGTTGTGCTTGTGTGAAGCCGGCGTGTAGTGCTTGGACACGGAACCCTTTTTTGTGCATTTGGTCAGAAACGCGACTAGTGTCTCGACGAGTTCGACAGAAAATTATTGCTTTTTCTACAGCATCCTGACGTAAGATGTTACATAACGCTTCGAATTTACCATTTTGATTTATGACCGTGTAATATTGTTTCATTTGAGTGACGGCAATTTCGTCTTTACTCACTAATATTTGTTCAGGGTTTTTCATGTATTTATCGCATACACGCATAACTAAGTTATCGATAGTTGCACTAAACAGACTTGTTTGCCTATCTTTAGGTGTTTTGAAAAGGATGTATTCTACATCGTCCAGAAAGCCCATGTCGAGCATACGATCGGCTTCGTCTAGTACGACCATTCGAACTGAGGACAAGTTAAGTACATTACGTTTCATCAAATCGATTATGCGACCAGGTGTGCCTACAACAATGTGTATATTTCCTTTTAAAGCGTGGATTTGTTTGTTAATTGATTCGCCACCATAAACAGGTAAGACACGGATTTTTGCGTATTTACCAAATTTTGATAGGTTATCAGCTACTTGAACGGCTAACTCGCGTGTTGGAGCTAAGATTAAACCTTGTACACCTTTAACGTGTGGATCCAATCGTTGTATCATTGGAACACCAAAAGCAGCAGTTTTACCTGTACCTGTTTGTGCTTGTCCGATAACGTCTTTACCTTCAAGCAATGGCACTATTGCATGCGCTTGTATTGGAAAAAGAGCATCAAACCCTAATTCGTTTAAACCCTTCAAAAGTTCTTTACTTAAGGGTAAGTCTTTAAATGATTGTACTTGCAAACTATTTTTCTCCTGCCACAGAATCATTCATGTTACATGTTTGAAAGCTCAGGAGCTTATGATTATACATGAGTTAATGTGACACTGCCACAATTTGTGTCAGAAATATAAAAAGATTTGTAAATTCGAAACAGTAACGAACCATGAAAATAACAAATTTTAATCTTCTCAACAGACTTTTGTAAAATTTATTATATTGTGTTTTTACTGTTATAGTAGTACCGCGTTTATAGCGAAGTATAATAATATAGCAATCCGATTTTTAATACATAATGAACCAATGTGTAAAAAATAGTTTATGACGCATTTTTTGTTATACTGGATGAGCAGCCAACAAAGCTTTTGCCAAGACGTCACTTGTTCACACTTTTAACTTTCGCAACATTTTTTCACTCTCACCATTAGCTTTATGTTTGATCATTTTTTCCATCACACAAACACACACATTGTATTCAGCATATACATTATTACAATATATTACGTATTTAAAATTTAGTTTCCACACAAAATATAAAAGTATTAGTGATGTTTAAATAATATGTTTATGTAAAAAGAGAAAACTATTTTTTTAAGAACCTTCGAAGTTCGTCTATTCTATGAATTTCAATAGAATTGCTTGCATGTCTCATTGTAGTACGTGCACCTGTGGTGAACAACACTGTTTCTTTATCAGATAGTAACTGTGAAGAATGTAGCTTGCTTACAACAAAAGAAATTGGATCTTTTTCAGGCGAATAATCAATACAAACTGGTTGAACACCGAAGGTTAACTCTAACTGTTTTTTTACTTTAATATCGGGTGTCACAGCAACTATTGGTTGAGAAATTTTGAATCGGGCAATCATTCTTGCAGTATAACCAGTTTTAGTTAAAGTTATAACTTTGTCAAGAGGCATACTTTGACATATTCTCTGAATTGCGCAGCTAACTGTGTCAGAAATATTAACAAAACAGGTGTCTTCAACTTTACTTTTCACTGCGGTTTCGGTTTCATTAGCAATACGACTCATCATTTCTACTGCCGCTACAGGATGCTGACCAATAGCAGTTTCACCTGAGAGCATAATTGTATCTGAACCATCCAAAATAGCATTAGCAACATCGCTAACTTCCGCTCGTGTAGGTTGAGGATTATGTATCATAGATTCTAACATTTCAGTAGCTGTTACAACTAATTTTCCACGCTGATTACATCGCTTAATTATTGATTTTTGGACCAAAGGAACTTTTTCAGGTTCAATTTCAACACCCAAATCGCCTCTTGCAACCATTATACCATTTGCTACCTCTAAAATCGCATTAACATTTTGAACACCTTCAAAGTTTTCTATTTTTGCGATGATACCGCCACTATAAATATTAGCTAGGTCTTCAACATCACAAACATTTCGTGTAAAAGACAACGCGATATATTCTACATCAAATTTTTTGGCAAAGTCAACTATTTCTAAATCGTAATCAGTAAGTGTAGAAACGGTAAGACGTTTATTTGGTACATTAACACCTTTTCCATCTTCAATTATGCCACTAATTATAACAAGTAAAAACAGTTTTTCATCGGTTTTTTCAGTAATTATCGTTCGGATTTTTCCGTTATCAAAAAGAATAACATCACCTACACTTACGGTGTCATAAAAATTATGATTAAAACTTACTTCTTCGCCATTGAACCCTACTTCCATTATTTCACCTTTGTGTAATTCTCTTTTTTTGGTAGTTTTAAGTCTGATTTCTGGACCCTTTAGGTCAATAATTATTGGGATTTCAGCGATTTTTCGCACTGTTTCAATTACATTTTGATACTGAGCAATATCACCATATGCAGTATTAATCCGTACACCATTCATACCGGCATGTACCATTTTTTGAGTAGTAACCATATTGCAACTAGCTGGACCAATCGTAGCAATTATTTTCGTCTTTTTCATAAACATCACACACACTATACCAGTAATAACATAGCACAATCTGGAATTAAAGATGACGGTGTCAAGATACATAGTGCTAACGGAACTAAATAGACTTCTTGCAAGAGATCTAATGTGAAAAATGTTTTAAGAAATATTTCACATTTTGGGCATTAATTAAATGAGAGTGTTTACCTTAAGATACATTGGTGCGACTGCTCGCCTATAATGTGGTAACGGAGACGAAAAACATGATAAAAAACAACATCTGTTCATCTGCGAAAAGTATCAAAAAACGATAAAAACCTTAAAACCAGCATCATGTATCTATAAGTAAACACTCTCAATTAAATACTATAGAGCTATTATATTTTGATATGGTGTACCGTCCTCAAACACGATCATCCAAAAAAGTAAGCGGGGAAACAAAAAAAGCTTTACAAAAAAAGAAACACCATAACAAACGTTTAGACAGGCATTATATTAAACAAGTTTTAGAAGAAAAAAAAGTAATATCTTTACAGCAAAATTTTGAGATAACACTTAAACGTTTACATACGTTAGGCAGCCAAAAATTCGGATCATCGCCATTTTGTGAACATTTTGACCGCTGGCTACTAAATGTAGAAACAGTTTTAGACGAGTTTGAAACAAAGTCAGACGTAAATATTGATGAACAGTTTGCTAAAGAGCGTAACCAAGCAGTTGCAACAATCAAAATACAACTTGAGAATCAACGACAACAAGAAACCATTCTGGAAATACAAATAAAAGACATATCAGACGCTAAAAATCGTCTTCACCAAACAAAAAAAGAGTACCTAACCAAAGCACTCATACTTAAGAACAAAAAAATTGCCGTAGTAAAACGACAAAACAAAGAACTAGAAACACTAAAAAAAACACAAGAGCAAATTGTTAAAATGAAAACAGGTTTTTTTAGAGGCATAACCAAGAAGGAAAGAGAACAAAGAGAAACATTGGCTGTGCAACACTATAATGATAAACAACAAGAACTTGAAGTAACAGTATTAGATTTCAAAGAAAAGCAAAAACAGCTTAAAGAGGAATACGAGAGTAAATGCGTCACTTTGCTTGAAGAGATAAAAACTTTTCAAAAATGTACTAAAGAAATGGACCTAGATATCTCATTGGAAGATCGATGGTTTGCTTGTGAATCTTTAAGAGATTCAATTAACAATTTTTTTCAAAGAAAAATAAACAAGCCATCAGTATCATAAAAATTTGAGCAGCTTTAACAGTTATGCTTCGAGCAAAGTTTTGAGCAGTTTAATTGCTGACCAAGCTGCTAACGCGCTGGTGTGAGGGTTATCGGGATGAGGATCATTTGCAAACTGTAGGCACATTTCGCCATAAGACCATTTCATGTTAATTATGTGTGTATTTCGTTTAACTTTTGGATCAGAAACTATTTGCACTTTAACTTTGACTGGTTTTACTGTTAAAGCTAAAGTTGCGGCGACGTTCATTTCTCTTGGGAATCGTTGAGCAGCTTCTGCGGCATATCCTTCGTATATGATAAGTTCTTCTGTGTTGTCTTTACCAAAAGCCTTTGGAGGTTTACTGGTCGTTAGAGTTATCTCGTTTATACCTGCGAGTGTTGTGCTGGAAAGTGCGTCTAAACCACCTATTGCACCAGAGGGAAAGTGTACACGTGAACTTCCAGTACCAAGTTTAAGTAGCGCACCTGTACTCATAACAATAATATCTACATCGGCAGTTAAGAGTTTGTTAAAGTATTCTGTAATGGCTTGTTGTGATGCAGCTTCTATGATTACTTTGGGTTTTTGGGCAATTAGAGCGTCTATGTTATCTACAATTTTTGTGGGAAACTGTAGTTTGTTTTTTAGAGATTGGGCACGCTGTAAATCTGAGTCATAAATAACTAGTTCGTCACAGATTATTAAACTGCGTTGGACTGCTTCAGCAAGTACTGTACCAATTGCACCAGCACCGATTAAACCAACACGTTTGGGTTTAGCCAAGTTTTTCACCTTTTAATATTTTAGTGATCTATCTGGATGGATACTTCAAGGAAAGGAATCTTCCTACCCTGGACAGGTTTGTCAAGCGAGATTGTAAAGTTTTCAATTTTTAATGTAGAGATAATATCTGTTGCACCTTTTTTGATTATTTTAGCGGTTTCTTCGTTTTCTGCATAGACAGTCACATTTTTTATGGGTGCGTTAAGGGACATCTTTTTTTGTGCTTTATCGTTACGTATTTCGCCTAAAATTGTTATTATTAAATCTCCCTGTTTTTCTGTATCCTCATTTATGAGAGTTGAGTTGGATTTGGGCCATTCTGAAATCTGTATGCTTGGGTATCCTTTGTTGTCAAGATACATGTACTGATAGATTTCTTCTGTTATGTGAGGGGCAACTGGTGCAAATAGTTGTAGTAAGCGGTAGAGAATTTTGTGCAGGGTATATTGTGCTGCTAAACGGCTTTCTTTTCCATGAAGTTCAGGTCGGTATAAACGGTCTTTAATGGCTTCTAAGTAGTAATCACAGAAGACATGCCAAGTAAAGTTGCGTATGTCTTCAACGGCTATATTAAATTGGCATTTTTCAAATGATTCCGTGACTTTTTTAGTTAAATTTTCAGTTTTACTGAGTATCCATTTATCGAGCAGTTGTAATTCAACATTGTTAGCAGATTGTGGGGTGTAGTCTTCAAGGAGTTTATTTGCAAAACTAGATGCATTCCAAAGTTTGTTTAAGAAGCGTTTACCATATTCAACATCTTGTATACGATAGGGAATATCTGAGCCTGTGGCACCTCCGCCAGCAGCCCATTGTCTTACGGCATCAGCACCATTTTTGGCAAGTGTTTCAGGTGCAGCTGCATAGTTTTTGAGAGATTTACTCATTTTTCTGCCATCGGCACCAAGTACCATACCGTTTATGAGAACACTATTGAATGGTCGTTCATCGAATAGAGCAAGATGGCGTACCATGAGGTAATATGCCCAAGTTCGTATGATGTCGGTTCCAGAAGGGTGTATACTTGCAGGGAATAAACGTTTCCAGTCTGATCTATCAGGCCAACCAGCGTGGACAGCACATGTAATTGAACTATCCATCCAAGTATCCATAACGTCTTGTTCGCCGTTAAAATCTTTACCACCACATTTGGGGCAATCAACTATTTTTGGACCTTCCAGTTTTGGGTCAATTGGTACCCAATCAGACTTTGCAATGATGACCTCACCACATGTTTTACAGTACCAAACGGGTATTGGTGTAGCAAATAGTCGTTGACGACTAATAACCCAGTCCCAATCAAGACTTTTTGTCCAATCGATTAAACGATTTTTCATATAGTCAGGATACCATAGAATTTCGTTAGCGTTTCTTTCAACGGTTTCTGATAAATTCATGGTTTTCATAAACCACTGTGTACGTTCAAGAATTTCAACATGTGTTTTACATCTATCACAAACACCAACTTCCTGCTGGATTTTTTCGGTTTTCTCAAGCATACCAGCATTAGTCAAATCAGCAACTATTGCAACTCGTGCCTGATTCAAATATAAACTAGCATATTTGCCGCCAGCTTCAGTTATTTTACCGTTCTCGTTGATAAGGCGAATTACAGGAAGTTTGTGTTTTATAACTGTTTTAACATCGTCTTTATCTCCGTAAGTGCAAATTTGGACAGCCCCAGTACCAAAATTCATGTCAACAGCTTCATCTGTGATAACAGGAACTTCACGGTTTATGAGAGGCACAGTTATTTTTTTATTAACATATTTACCGTATCGATTGTCTTTAGGGTTAACTTTAATGGCTACACATGCTGGAATGAATTCTGGTCGTGAGGTTGCAATTAAGAGATGTTCATTTGAGTTCGTTAAAGGGAATTTTATATAGTGTAGTGTTCCTTCTTTTTTTATGTGATCGACTTCTGCATCTGCAATAGCAGTTTCGTCACGCGGACACCAGTTAACGGGGTGTGTACCTTGATACATGTAGCCTTTTTGGTAAAGTTGGATAAAACTGAGTTGGGTACAGCGCCAATAGTTTGAATCCATGGTACGGTATTCAGTTGTCCAGTCTATGCTGCTACCAAGTTTGAGTATACCCTCTTTCATCATTGCAATGTATTTTTCAACAAGTGCCATGCACATACTACGAAACTGATCAGGAGGCATATCGCGTTTACGGACATTATTAGATTTTTCAACTTGAATTTCTATGCCTAAACCGTGACAATCCCAACCCTGTGGAAAAAGTACATTATAACCTTGCATGCGTTTAAACCGAGCGACAATATCAAAATAAGTCCAGTTTAGGACATTACCCATGTGAAGTTCACCTGATGGATAAGGGGGGGGTGTATCAATACTGAAGGACTCACGATTTTTGTTGTTCCAATCATAGTGATAAATTTTCATTTCTGCCCATTTACTCTGCCACTTCGGCTCAATTTCGTCAAATTTATAATCTTTAGGCATAGACCGCATGAATATCAATCCAAGTACAAACTAATGTGCTTTAGCAAATGAAAAAAGCACCTAAAAACATTACCCCTGATTTCTTTTTGAAACCTATCAGTAGTATATCAGTTTTGTCATAAAAAATATTTCCAATTTGTTATCATTGGAAATTAACAATTTTTTGTAGATGAAACTATTAAAACCTACTTAAAAACAAAAGTAAACTATTGCAAGTTACAGATACAGTGATAGCTTGCATATGTATACAACTAAAAGTAAACTAGAATTGGATATTAGAAAGTCAATTTTGAATAATTTATGTCATCAGAAGACATTATAAATGTAATTACATGTTGTTACGTATAACCCGTTCTAAAGAGGCGTTTGGGTTTTTGTCTATAACGGGTGGTTTTTGGCGTTTGTCCCATAGATGGTGCAAAGCGAGTAATGGATGGTGTAGTAATAAGCGTGGTCCTGAGTAGCTCATGATTTTATGTGCTTGTTGTTTCATGTCAGGTTTGTAGCATTGTATTATACATTTGTTACATGTGCTTTTTTTGTCTTGAAAAGGACATTTATCTAATCGTAAAAAAGCATACTCTTTGAATTGTTTACATTCAATGCACAA
>JAIRJY010000093.1 GCA_031260365.1 Nitrososphaerota archaeon
TGTAAATCCTGAACCTGAAAAAATTCAGATTGCTGCGGAAATAATTCAAAATGGCGGATTAGTTGCTTTTCCAACAGAAACTGTTTACGGTTTAGGCACAAACGCCTTAGATAGTACTGCAATTTTAAATCTGTTTAAAACTAAAAACAGACCGATGGATAATCCTCCAATTTTACACGTAGTTGACACCTCTTATGTTCATCAACTTGCAAAAGAAGTACCAAAAAACGCTGAAATATTAATGAAAAAATTTTGGCCTGGACCTTTAACTTTGATATTCAAACACTCTGATGCAATACCTAAAACGGTGGTCGCAGGATTAGATACAGTTGCAATACGAATACCTAATCATAATGTTGCACTATCTTTAATCAAACAAAGTGGTATGCCTATTGCTGCGCCTAGCGCAAATCTTTCCGGAAAACCCAGCCCAACCACTGCACAACATGTTTTAAATGATTTAGCTGGTAAAATTGACGCTATACTTGACGGAGGATTAACAAGTATCGGTGTAGAATCTACAGTTCTAGATTTAACTGTTGATCCACCATTAATACTGCGACCCGGCGGAACAACTTTCGAACAAATTCAAACAGTACTGCCTAATGTAATGTTACATCCAATTGTTTACTCTGAACAAACTGTCAAAATTAAACATGCACATTCTCCAGGTATGTTGCACAAACATTACGCGCCAAACGCAGAAATGATGCTAATTGAAGGGACAGTTAAAGATGTGGTTACTAAAATAACCGCTTTATCTAAACAATATCAGCATGACGGCAAAAAAATAGGCATATTAGCAACAGATGAAACTCAAAAAGAATATCCCCCAGGTAACGTAGTAAAATCTATGGGGAGCCGATTTAATCTAAACACTGTTGCAAAGAAACTGTTCAACGAGTTACGCGAATTTAACGAAAGCTCTGTTGATATAATTTTAGCAGAAAGCGTGCCTCTAAATGGTATGGGTCTAGCAGTTATGAACAGATTACGAAAAGCATCAAATTACAACATAATAAAAGCCTAAACAACAATGAACACCCGAAAATAACCCGTGAAAAAAACAGCAAAAACCGGGTATAACCACAAACATTCAAATAGACACAAAAGATGTACTCATCATCATACGATCGATAACTCTTCTGTGACAAAACGAAATAAAACCATTTTTGAATGTTCTTTGATCATTTTTACCGAATTAGCTTTTGAATGTTCATTTATCCAATGGGAAAAATTTATATGTTCTTTTTACTTGTTCCAATTTACTAAATTTCAATTAAAAAATGTATTTGGTGAATATTATGTCAACACAAGGTGGACAAGTTCCAATTCTAGTACTAAAAGAAGGCACCGGCAGAACAATCGGTCGAGAAGCACAAAGAAGTAACATTATGGCTGCAAAAGTTGTGGCTGAAACAGTGAAAACCACATTAGGACCATGTGGAATGGATAAAATGCTTGTAACCGGTATGGGTGATATTGCAATCACTAATGATGGTGCAACTATAATGAAAGAGCTTGATGTTCAACATCCAGCTGCAAAAATGCTTGTAGAAGTAGCAAAAGCTCAAGACAACGAAGTCGGCGATGGTACAACAACAGCCGTCGTTTTATCTGGCGAACTACTTTCTAAAGCTGAAAGTTTGCTAGAGCGAAACGTACATCCTATAGTTATTATAGAAGGCTTCAAAAAAGCAAGTGAAAAAGCCCAAGAAATCCTGGATACTATAGCTATGCCAGTAGACTTTGATAACGACAAAGTCATTAGACAAATAGCCATGACCTCCCTTAACAGCAAAGGCGTCAATGTTGCACAGGATCATTTTACAAAACTACTTGTTGATGCAGTCAAACAAGTTGCAGAAAAAGTTGACAACAAATACAAAGCTGATCTTGATTTAATCAAAATCGTCAAAAAACATGGCAAAAGCCTTGACGAGTCTGAATTAGTCAAAGGCATGGTACTTGATAAAGAAGTGGTCAGTTCACAAATGCCCAAAATCATCGATAACGCAAAAATTGCCCTACTTAATGCTAAACTTGAAATCGAAAAAACAGAATTCGACGCTAAAATTAACATTGAAAGCCCTGACCAGATGCAACTTTTCTTAGATGAAGAAGAAAACATGATAAAAGAAATGGTTACAAGCATCCAAAAATCTGGCGCAAATGTTGTCTTCTGCGAAAAAGGCATAGACGACATGGCAATTCACTTCCTTGGAAAAGCTGGCATATTAGCAGTTAAAAGCGTTAGCAGCAGTGACATCGAAAAACTTGCCCGCGCAACAGGCGCAAGCATAGCTGCAAGCGTAAAAGACCTAACAAAAGATGTCTTAGGCACAGCAAAACGCGTAGAAGAAGTTAAAATCGGTGACGATAAACTACTATACATCCGCGACTGCGTAAACCCCAAAGCCGTAACCCTAGTTATCCGTGGTGCATCAAACCACGTAATAGATGAAGCAGAACGCAGCCTACACGATGGCTTATGCGTAGTTCGGAACGTAATCGAAGACGGCAAAATCGTTGCTGGCGGCGGCGCACCAGAAGCTGAACTAGCAAAAGGTCTACGCGCATACGCAGTAAAAGTAGGTGGACGTGAACAACTCGCAATTGAAGCATTCGCTGATGCCATAGAAGCAATACCATTAACACTAGCAGAAAACGCTGGACTAGACCCCATAGACATCATGGTTGCACTACGCAGCGAACACGAAAAGAAAGACGGTAAATACATGGGAATTGACATTAACACAGGTAAAATTGCCTGCATGTGTACCCAAATGATCATTGAACCACTACGAGTCAAACAACAAGTTATCAAATCAGCCACAGAAGCAACAAATATGATACTCAAAATTGATGACCTAATCAGCATCAAAGGCGGCAGCAAAATGCCTCCAATGCCACCAGGAGGAATGGGTGGCATGGGCGGAATGGGTGGTATGGGTGGCATGGGCGGAATGTCTTACTAACCCAAATTTTTCTTTTTTGAAACTCAGATTCAATTTTGTATTTATCAACAACATTTACTTTTTGTTTTGTAACTTTACTGTTAGACTTATATTTTCGGAGAGCCGTAAATTAGATAATTACAGTAAAAGATGTATTGGAGAACCTGTACATGAAGCACATAAAGATATCAGCATTTGATTGTCCTGATGCTTGGTTTAAAACTTTAAACAGAATCTGGTATGAAGGCGACATCTTTCCTGTTGGTTTTGGTTCTGAAGAAACAGAAACAAAAAAACTAAACATTACCATTGAAATTGAACACCCAGAAAATAGACCTCTTGTAAGCGATAAAGCCTCATGTGACTTCAAATACGTTCAAGGATATGCCCTTGAATACCTGTGGTGCGGAGAAAAACAGGAAGACGAAACCTATACATACGGTAGCCGTTTAAACAACCCAGTTAACCAAATTGAAGAAGCCATAAAACGATATGCAGAAGAACAAAGAGACCGCCAAGTTACACTAGTTATTAGACTTCCAACAGACATTAAAAAATTTGATGACAGCAACAAGAAAAGCGAACCACCATGTCTAAGTCTAATTGACACTGAAATTTCAGCTGAAAAACTACACTTAACCTGCTATTTTCGCAGTTGGGATGCCTTCGGTGGTTTACCTGCAAACATAGCCGGTTTACAGCTCTTTAACGAAGCACTTGTCGATGAAATAAACAAAAAAGGCAACTTAGCCTTAAGACCTGGAAAATTAATTTTCCACAGCAAAAACTGCCACATATACCAACGCCAATACAACCTTATCAAAGAACTACTTGAACCAAAAGACAACACAAAACGCTTAGCTAAAACAATAATAAACAAAAAAGAAACATAAACATTTAAAGAACAACAAAATAAAAACGTTCAACTTTTTATAACTATTTTAAGCCTTAATACTTCCAACAAATACTACTATACGGAGTTCACACTCATGGGTCACACTGTGGTCGTTTGGAAAATTCTTGAAGAGCTACTAACTAAGCTCCGAAAACAAGATATCCAAATTCCAACAAATATCCTTGAGGATTTACGAACCGCAAAATCTCTAATTGAAATATCATACAGCACAAATGCCCCAAAAGAAACTATCGCAAAGATTGAAGCATACACTACCAATGTCGAAGCTTATCTGATAAACCAAGCACAAAAAAGTTTTGATCCAAACACCGTGGATGAATGGCTTAAACGTATAGAATATGCCAACTCACAAATAGTTAACGAAAAAACTACTGGGTCTAAAAATCAATTTGTAGTTGGCGTACCTCGCGGTCAACCATGGATTCGTATTGAAACCAACGATAAATTATCTGAGGAATATGTATCCAAATTAGCTGAAAAATGGCATTTAACTGTTAACAAACAAACCGACGACCGACTCATGATACATGGTCAACTAAATGATATTAAAACATTCATTAAACAAATAACCGCAAGTATTACATAAAAACGCGGTTTTTACTGTTTCACTTTTCTGTTATTACCATTTTTTTCAGTTAAAAGAACTTGCTCGGTTAAAGCTTATTAAATTGTAAATCTATCAACCTGTAAACAGAATAAGATTAACCGAGGCAAAATTTGTGACTCTCTATTTACTCATAAAACATTTCAGGCGGACTGTTAAATGATTTTGTTAATGACAACTGCGCCTCCATCTAACGCACCATGGTTTCATGGAAAAAGACTTCCTCCTCTTGGACTTATGTATGTTGCTGCCGCTTTGGAGCAAGCTGGACACGACGTACAAATGCTTGATAACTACCTAATGCAACAAGACACAGAAGAGGTTCAACAACTT
>JAIRJY010000109.1 GCA_031260365.1 Nitrososphaerota archaeon
ACAAAGCCCGTGGAACATACAAATCACCAATATGCCCAGAAAGTGTAATGATGTCACGAAACGGCCAAGTCGCTGAACCAAGATCCACATCTAAACGCTTATTACTTGGAATAGTAGGAGTAGGGAAATTGTTTATCCATTTTTCAAGCGGTAAAACAGTCTCAGCAACGCGTATAAATCCGCCTACAAAAAGATGCTGACGCACATACAAACTATCGTTCACACCAACCGCGGAATGATAGTTAACAGGATCATCATTTCGAACAAGAAGACCATACACATCAGCAGAAAGTGCAGGGTCATTTGTCGTTATATTTGTAAACCGTAGAAAAGCACTATAATCAGGTAAATTCCCGGGAGCTGCTGTCATCCAACTAAAAACCTGAGGTGCATTTGCAAGATACGGAAATTTACATTTAATTTCCAAAGAATTATTGATCACCCCACCATCAAAGTTACCACAGTCACCGCCTCCGGCAGAGCCCCAGACAGCATACAAAGTGGTATCATCTGAAATAATAAAAAGGGAACCCGCACTATAAGCAGGAACAGATACCGAGTTTGAAGGCGCCCAACCAAGAAAAGTGTAATTACTCTTCACAAGACCACCAGTATTACCAAGCACCATAACCTGTGAACCATTAACATAAGGACTATTACTATCAATTGGAACAGATCCGCTGGTGTTACCATTTCCATCATAAACTACCGAAGAATAAGAAGGTGCTTGCGCCCAAACAGCATACAGCGTAACTCCAAATGCACCAATAGTAAAAATGGATGGTGATACAGAATTACCTGATACTATGAAATCAGGTGTTGAAGCAAATGCAGAATAAGCCCAACCAGACAAAACATGATTACTATATGATAAACCTCCAGGGTTTGCAGCAACTGGCACAAATGCTCCAGCCTCAAACGCGCCGCTGCTAGGTAATTCACCTTGACCACTGTTTGATGATGAAAATTTGCGTCATACACAACATTATACATAGCTGGCAACAAGGTATAAGTTGTGTCAGCTGTGAAATCATCTAAGAAAAACTCTCCAACTGCGCCAGATGTAGCAACAGTTGAACCTATACAAACAGACGTAACATAATAATCTGGACCATTAAAATCGACATATTTAGAAAAGTAACCTAAAATGGTGTCATCCACATATAATTGTGCACGAATAATATTATCATAATTACCTTCATACCATGTTACACTGTGACTTACTACCCATTGGACACGGTAAATCACACCTATCTGTAACGGTTTACTAGTAACTTCTGTAGTGCCGTTTTTGAAGTAATAATTACCTGAACTGTGTTTTATTACCTGCCAGGTTAATTAGTGGTAACTCGCTACTGGTGGTTGTAGCTGAGAAAAGTGTAAACTGGTTATTGATTGCAGGGAAATCTAGAGAAGTAAACATTACATGTGCAGAAAGGCAAACCTTCTGCTGGTTATTGATTGTTTTTTGTAGTTGAAATACGTGTGTGTTATTGGTTTCGTTTTTGAATCTGAGACTTGAAGTGCCGGAAGTTCTCCATAGCTGTGATAAAGTTAACACAGGAGGTGTTGGCTGATTTTGGCTTGTCCAGCTATTTAGATTTCCTAACTCAAAATTATCGCTAAACAGGTTAGTCATATAATGTACACTTCCATAAATTGATTTTGGGGATGGCTTATAATTTTAGATTTTTGACGTGAATATTGTTTTATTGCTGTAAAAATGTGAAAGATAACCGAGAAAATATTTAGTTGAACACGTTTGTGAGTTGTAATACATTCAGCAAAAGGTTTACAGAACACGTTTGTGAGGCATCTTGTGATCTGAACACGATTACTCATAAACACTCACAACACAAATATACATCATATTCAATATAAAAGTGTTTTGTAAACGTCAACATTGAGATAAAATAAATACTCAATCACAAAAATCCAGTCATATGTCAAAATAGTTTATAAGTGAAATGTTATGTGTCATTTGTGTAATGGAATAATTGTTGTGAAAGTATCTGCAAAATATATACAGCATATCTCCTCTGAAATTATAATAACAGTGGTAGCTTGTTTTGTGTTTATAGCAACTTAAATATGCGTTGTCGTGCATGTTTGTTGTGTTTTATTAGACTTCTTGCATAACCAAAAACACTTTGTTATTTTGTCAGTCTACGGCGTTTTTTGCCCAAATGATTTGTAAAATTCATCCTTTACACTAAGGATAACAAGTTATACAAGAAATCTATCGTTGAAAGGTATGTTTAGGGGTTAGGTCGGTTTCAGAGGATGAACGAGTAGATGTTATTGCTGCTAAAAAACGCAACGAATCCGGTAGTACACATCAAAAAATGGTTCAACATAAGCGAACGCACCATAAATAGAATATGGAGTAAATACAAAAAACAGGAAAACATAATTCAACACCCTACACTGGAAGAAAAAGCAAACTCACCACACAACAAGACCAACAAATCAAAGACAAAACAGCAAAAACACCGACATAACACTCTTGGAGCTGATTGATGAGTTATCGTTGGATTTAACTGAAGGCGGTTTATCTTTACATCTTAAAAAGATTGGACGATATTTTAGAAAAAGACGCTCCATGCAAACCATCAAAAACGAGACGACGTAGTCAAAGAACGTAGCGACCGGCGAGAGCTTCAAAAAACCTTGGAGGCGGGACAGCTTGATTTCCTTATGAATGTGGCGTTAATTATGCTTTGACTCGTCTAATATGGTTGGGGTGAACGACATGCTCGTGTTGAGGATTATGTTCCCGATGTACGTTTTGAGCGCACATCAATTATTGGCGTGTTAGGGTTGAAGGGGTTTGTTGCTTCTTTGCCGTTTAATGGTTCTTTGAATGGGTTGGGTGTTTAGTGAGTATGTGAAATATTGTCTTGTGCCGGTTATGAAAAGTGGAGATATTTTGGTTTTTGATAATTTTTCGGTTCACAAAGTTATGGGTGTTTTAGATCCTTTGGTTGAGTTGGGTGTAAAGATCGTGTTTTTACCTGTGTATTCTCCTGATTTGAATCCTATTGAACTTTTGTGGTCAAAGATGAAAACGATTTTAAGAAAACTCAAAGCAAAAACACACGAAGAATGTCAAAAGGCTCTACAACTGGCAATGAACTCGATAACTCGGATAGACATTAAAAACTGGTTCGCACACAATGAAACAATACAATACCAAT
>JAIRJY010000141.1 GCA_031260365.1 Nitrososphaerota archaeon
CAAAAAATGTGTTAATTGCCGAGCATTATAGTCGTGATGACTGGGAGCAATCTTATAGTTATTATAGAATTTCAACTGAGCTTGGTTTAATTGTTGGTTTAGCTATAGGGTTCTGTTTATCTGTGGGTTTATTCTCTTTTGCAGCGAACCTTACTTCTGCTGTTTTGACAACTTACACTCTATATTTTTGTAGTGGTTTAAGTATTGTTGCTTTTATATTGTCCGTTTTGCTAGTAACTGATCCATTGATACTTTTTGAACGGCGACTCGTTAGGATAGAACGAGCTGTTGACTTCACTTGCCGTAGTGTGGTTTCCGCTTCAAGGGTTTTGGGTGGTTCTTATTGGTATAATTCACCCAAGCGAGACAGTTTTAAAATGTTCGCTTTAGCTATTGTAATGTTCTCTTTAGCTACAAGCATCTTTTTTACGCCTTTACCTGTATTCTTAAGTCAAGGTCTAGGATTGCCTAGTAGTATGGTTTATATTGGTTCAATTTTCACTTCGATTGGTGCTACAGCTGGATATTTTTTTATTAGTGGACATGCGCGGTCAATGGATACACGTAAGCAAATGGCTCGATCTGTGTTGTTTAGGAGCTTGTTAATTTTTGCGTTAATTGGTATTATACAGTTAGCTATCTATCCATCAGTGTTGACTTTTTTGGTTCTGGTCTTTTTAGGGTTCGCTTTTGCTGTTTACTATATTTTAATGATTTCTGTTTCAATGGAGCTTATACCTGCAGGAAAAAGTGGTCTTTATGATGGATTAGTTGGTTTAGGAACTGCTTTTGGTTCTTTTCTTGGACCTTATTTAGCAAATTCTTACGATTATTTGCCAACATATTTTATTGCTGCGTTACTGTTTTTATTGGCTTTTTTATCTATAAAATCTGCAACATAAGTAATTTTTTAAATAATAGCCGCATTTTTAAAAACTTTGTTTTCCTCTCAATAATTGACACTTTTTCAGAATTTAAAACTTGCTAACACTTGATGTCTCAAAATGTGGTGACTAAAAAATTTAGTCTGCGTGAAATATTCGATCTCTTGTAAAACTGTGTTAATCTTTTCAAGGCTGCAAAGGACCACAAAGTAAACATCTTTCATGTTTCATCATGCCGTAGTGCATCATGAAAACAGTAGAGCATAAATTATGAGTTTTGTAAGAAGTCTAATGGCGTTATCGGGATATTTATGAAATCGTGAGTCGCATAATTATAATGCTATCAGTCAGAATGCTTGAGCTAAAAACAGAAAAATAGTGCTCTACGAAACCAGTTGACATCACTATAAATACAAAACAATACTGAAACACACATAAAACAACCTTAAAATAGTACAGAATTAAAGTAAAGTAGGTGATAAAAAATGTCATCAACATTTTTTTCTAACTTTAAAAATGGTTTATTGATACATTTAACACTTGCAAAATGTCATGTGCAATTACTACGTCAAATATTTAAATGCAGGTTGAGCTACTTATGGGTTCAGTAAACAAGTTTTTGGCATTATCTTTTGTTTTTTTGATATTGTCCAGTCTACTTGTGTTAACCATTACACCTTTAACTGTGCAAGCAGTACCTAAGCTTTCTGTTCCGCAGTTCAGCGTAAAATTCATTGATAACTCGCATGACATACCACCCTACAATACAACTACTACTGACCCATATACCGGAAAAGAAATCATAACCACCCATCCAGGTTTTCATGTAGAAAAATATGATATAGAGGTTACAATAAAAAACCAACCCTTCACACCATACACTAACACAGATGGTTATAACTGTAATTTATACTATGATCTTCAAGCAAAGGCTCATTTTGGCGAAAACTGGCGATCATACTCATCTTATTACCCGTTCAATAGGATAAGCCAGTCAGATCTCAAAGAGACTATTGTGACTTATACATTATCAGAAGACGGCGGGTTTTTGATGAAACCTCCTTCTGGGGGGCTGTTGGATTTTAGAGTGGAAGCGTTCACGGGATATTGGCGCAACCCTACGCAGTATGAATCTGCATCGGGTTTTCGCGACCCGATATTTGTCCGTGAGGAGTCATCAAGTGGTTGGAGCAGTATTCAAACAATCACTATAACTTATGATTCTTCGTCACCATCACCTTCGCAGGCAGTCACCACATCTGAGAGCCCAACAACAAGCGTTGACAATAATAATCAAACACCTCTAACAAACATCATGTTAGGAATTATAGCACTTCTTCTATGTGTAATCATAATTTTAGCGATATTGTTCCTAGGCGAAAAACAAAAACCGATTAACATACAGCATTTTACGCTAACAACTATTTTTTCTTTATCAAGACCTCCAGTGATACTGCACCACAGTTTAAACTGAATGGTAATCTGCTATTTGCCGAGGTAAATTGTAGGTTTAAAAATTCCGGTGCTTAATGGAGTGAAAAATGCTGTGCAGAATAATAGTGTAGTGTTACATAGAAAAGTTTGTGTTTATACTTAAACAAACCTTTTTTATAACGATTTGGTCGAAGGGTTCTCTTTCCGGCTGTTCACACGTTTTGTGAAACTATTTCTTTTTCATAAACTCCAATGTTGTAGCTTGAGTTAACTGTAACTTAAAACATTCTCTGCGAGTTATAACAACACCATAAATTCATGAAGTCACTTAGTTTTGCAAGAGGTTTATTAAAAAAATGTGAAAAAAGAAAGGGTATGTAGGCTCGAGTTTGTTTATTCTGTGTGGACTCTGTATAAATCTACGTCTTCACGCATACTTGGTGTCAGTTCCAGGAATTCTCTTACTGATCTTTCTATGTCTTTTGACTGTGTGACGTATCTGCCAACGATAAGTATGTCTGCCCCTTTTTCTAAGGCCTCTTTGGCTGTTTCCGGGACGATTCCGCCTGCAACTGCGATTAAGACTTTCTTGTTGGGGAATGTGTCACGAATGTGTTTTATGCGTTCAAGTCCACTACTTCTACCTGTTTCTTGGTCAATACCTCTGTGTAAAATGATGACATCTGGGAAATCTTTTATTGATTTCAGTTTTGCAAGCACATCATCAACATTTAACATATCTATAACTGCGTATATTCCTAAACGCTTTGCTTCTTGCACTGTTGCGTCAAGTGTTTCTGCTGGTGCAAGTCCTGATGCAACAACAGCATCTGCGGTGTCTTCATAGGCTAAGTCTACTTCAACTTTACCAACATCCAGAGTTTTCAGGTCAGCTATGATGAATTTGTCTTTGGCTATTTCGCGTATTTCGTTTATAGCTCTTGTGCCGTAACGTTTGATGAGCGGTGTTCCAACTTCAAGGATAATTCTATCGCTTCCTGGTAACTGTTCAATAACTTTTTTCGCACTTTCAAGTGAGGGCGCATCTAGGGCAATTTGTAGATATGGTGGTCTCCATAAGCGCGGAACTTTGAAGCCCATGATTGGGTGTTTTGCGCGGTCTTTATCGTAAATAATTTTATCTAACGATGGGTATTTTATTAGTGCACGTTGAAGTGCCATTTTTGTTGCGCCATAATTGTATTGATAAATTTTGCGATAATCTGTTGCTTGAGGATGAATAAAGACACTTGCAATAATTACCCACTCGTCTAGTTTTGCTATTGGAATAATGCCTTCTTCAGCTGCATCTGCAACTGCTTTAGCAACTGCGGCTTGTGCAGGACCAAAAATTTTGCCTGTATCTTTCATGTTTTTAATGGTAACTTTTGGAACAATCAATGTGTGTGGTTTAGGTGGCAAGTTGGGTCTGATAACTGCAAGTAATGGGGTGTGACCTGCTGACAAGTTTGCCATGCCTGTTGCAAAGGCTTGACCAACTGGACCGTTTTTATCCCCGATCATTAAATCAACATGTGCCACTTCATTTCCTTCCCCTAATAGTGATTCACCGATTAAATAGGTTGGACTTGTTTTTTCTTCATTTTTATTATTTTGGGTCGACATACAATTTATAATCTCCTTAAAATTAACATTAAACTCTTTTAGCCAAGAATACAGTGTGTCTCTGTGAATATTCATTTTCTTTGCGGTTCCGATAATTGTCGGTTTTGTCGGTTTATTTTTTGTTTCTGTCTCTCTTTGAGTGGCTTGAAGAATCATGTTAACAAATTCTTCTTTATTTAATGGTTTTTTAACATCTACTCCCGACATTACTCCACCTTATTTAGTGTTTGTATTTGTACAAATATTTAAAACTGTCGGACTAATATGTTGTTTTTTGTTTGTCCAACGTGAACTTTACAAGTTTGTCGGTTAACTGTTCTAAAATAATTGTTAAGACTTTAACAGTAAATTTTATATCGTATTCTACTATCTTTAGTAATTAGTATAGAGGTCACTGTGATGGCGTGGTTAAGTTTTGTAAGTGTTCTTCTTGTTATTGTTGGTTTAAGCCTTTTTCTATATGGCGTAAATGTTTATAACGCAGTTATCGGCTGGACAGGTTTTTGTCTGTGTATTGTTGGTGTTTTACTTTATGTGATCCCTTTTTTACATGTTCACCTAAAAAAAGTTTTTATGAAGACTCCATTTTAGGTCGTTTGTGGTCTTTGTTTTGTAGTACTGTAAAGGTGAATGTGGTTCTAAGTGTTAACTCTTGCTTTTTGGTAAGTTAAAAATAGAGTGTGGTCCTAAGTTAAGTGAAATAGTAGTTTACTTTTGAAGAACTAACAGTTTATGAGTCGTCCAATAACAATTTTATGCATGAAAGAGGATTTTGAGCTGTTGATTCAGGGTGCTGGTTGAACGCTGCGGAAAACTGTGGCGGCATTACACGATACAGTAGCGTTAATCAGGACCAAAATGATGAAAAGATTGAGATATTTGGTGCTCCGGCCGGGATTCGGACCCGGGTCTTCGGCTCGAAAGGCCGGAATACTTGACCGGACTATACTACCGGAGCTCTTCCACATGAAGTATCAAGCAAAATATAACTTCATATGAATAAACTTTACCCTTCAAAAATTAAGCTTTCAGCTCTTGGTTTGTTGTTTGGATTTTTTGGGTTTAAAGAGAAACGCCGTTATTTGCTCAACTAATTTCATTTGGTTTTGTTGGGTTTTTTCCAATTCTGTGACACGATTTTCAAGATCTTTTGAGATGTTTTTGTTTTCAATGCGATTTGCGCTACGAAACATAAGTATCATTTTAAAGATGTCTGAAATGGCTTTCTGTTGTTCTTCATTGGAAGCGGATTTCACTCCTGCACAAACAAGAATCCGATCAATGTAGTGTTCTTTAATTTTTAGTTCCGCACTAACGGATGGGTCTTTGGGAAATGCGATGCTTAATGGATTTTGTTTGACTAATTCACTAGCGGTGGGAAAGCGTATTATAAGGTCTCCCTTTATCCATGCCGTGACGAATTCGTCAACTATTACGCGGGCATCTTTTTCACTGTAAAGTGCTGCTGACGACTCAGGGGTCTTTTTTATTTGAACCCGAATTACTTTGTTTTTTTCGGAGTTAACTGTGTTGTTTTGTGTCACTTCTTTTCCTTCCCTACAGTGTATGTTATCTATACCTCACCTTAAGCAAAACTAGTATATAAAAAGAAATACAACGAAAAAGTTAAAAAGAGTTTTTGGTGTCATAGGGGATGTTGCCTAAAATTTTAACTGTTGCTTTTTCAATTGCTTCTCTGTTTTCTTCATCAGTGTAGACGCGGATAATGTTCATAAAACCTTTGAGTGTTTCAAAAATTTTTGAGCTGTCACCCAGTTTTTGTAGCTCTCTTTTGCCTTTTGTACTTCGTGTGAATACTGGAATTTCTGTGGGATCCATCATAACCGCTCGGTGATATGGAACAGATGGAACAGTTGGGACATCAATAATTACTGTTTCAATATCTACATTTGCTTCTTTTGCGATTTCACTTCTAATTTGTACACGGTACGATTCTCTGCCAAACAAGTTAGTAACCAGGTCGTCTTTTTCATAGAATGTTCGTTCGTAAGCACATTTTAACATTTTTCGTTGTTCTAAATTCTTTATAATAGTTTGAGAGGTTCTGCATTTTTTCAGCGCAGACCAAACGGTGTAGTCATCAAGTTGCAAATATTCTTCAGGTGTTTTAAACGCGGTTAATCCTAATTCGTTATTAGCTTTATCCATAGCAGTTGCGAGCATAATTTGTGCAGCTCGTCCCATACGATGGAAATAAATACTCTTGAAGGATTCAATGCGTGCAATCATAAAGGACTCTAAAGCTGAGAGTGCACCTAGTTCAACTGCTAAATTTTCGCCTAAAATATCCAAAGCATGTATTAACCGGTAAACATCTATAAAGCCATATTCAGCTCCTGTGTGATATGTGTCTCTTAAAATGTAGTCCATTTTGTCAACATCAACGCCACTACTGATTATTTGGTCAAGAAACGCTTTGCCTGTTTTGTTTGCTTTTCCGACTGCAAGTTTACCTATTTCCTTAGGTGAATATCCTGTTTTGGAAAGTTTGTCTGTAATTTCACTTTTTTCAATGAGCCATGTTGTTATGTCTTCATGAGTTTTGTGTAAGTTTTTGAGTAGTAAATGTTCAAATACATGTGAGAAGGGACCATGACCACAATCGTGTAATAATGCACTGATTCTGGTACTTTCTTCTTCTTCTTTGGTGACTTCTTGTGAGATGTGTGGGTTTTCAAGTATGTTGCCTGTTAAAAACATTACACCTAAGCTGTGTTCAAAGCGGGTGTGGTTAGCACCAGGGTACACGTATTCAGATCCTGCAAGTTGTTTGATTCTGTGTAATCTTTGCATTGGATATGTGTCAATCATATCTTTTTCTGTTTGTGTAATATACACGTAACCGTGTACTGGATCTTTAATTTCTCCCCAGTAATTTTTTGGCATATTTTTGCGCCTTTTTTGTTTACAAAATATCTTTCTTTTGTTCCGTATAATGATTAACGTTAATCTGGCTAATAAAAGGGCTTATTACTATAAACACGGTATTTTTAAAAAACATGAAGCCTAAAAAAGTTGGCTGAAATTTTATTTAGTCTTCTTTCCATTTAAACAGTTTAACTGCTAAGACAAAGATGACTAACGTTATTATGCCTAATACTGTAACGTCTATGAGAGCGTTTGATCTGTTGTTGTAGACCATGACATTGTTTAAGCCTTCAGTAACATAGAATAATGGTAGAGCGTGAGCAATAGATTGTAAATATCCTGGCATGATATCGATTGGGAAGAATGTGCCTGCTAAAAACATCATTGGAAAAGTCACTATGTTGCCTATTACTCCTGCAGTTTCTGGATTTTTGGCTACTGTACCTACGAGCATTCCTAGTGAAGCAAATAGCAGTGGTCCTAAAAATAAGAATGGTATTAACCATAGTGACAGTGTGATATGAGCCTCAAAGAGGAAAACTCCTATTCCAACCATTAACAGAAAACCTGCAACTGATAGAGCAATATAGAACAAAACTTTAGCAATTAACCATTCTATTTTTGTTAGTGGTGTTAGTGAGAGTTGTTTGAAGAGTTTATTTTTCTTATAATCTGCCGTAATGTTTACTAATGAAAACATTGGGTTTGTTAAAATAGAAAAACCAATTAAACCTGGAATTAGGAAATCAATATACGCTGTTTGTTTTGTGTTGACAGTAGCTGAGGTTAAGCCTATAATCATGGTGCCATTGAAACGTTGTAAATTGAAATAGTTACTATATCCATTAACTGTTCCCATAACAATTTCACTTGTGCTGGACGCAGGACTGCCATATACAGTGATGTTTACTTGTTTTTCTAATATGTAGTTTTCAGTGAAATTTGTGGGAATAACTATGCCGTCTGCTACTGAATGCGTTGCTAAGTAGTCTTGAAAGTTTTCTGAAACATCTACTGTTATGACTTTGATTGTTGAGGATTCATTTAACGCTGTGAGGAACTGGTTGCCGATGTTTTGACCAAATGCGCCTGTATCTTGATTTTGTGCATAAACATTTATTGTACCTGTTCCTCCACTGAAAATAGCACCGAAAATTAAAATTAAAACAACTGGGAAAATTAGACCAAAGAATAGCCCAAACTTATTTCTCAAATAACCGATACTGAATACTTTAAAGTCTACAGAAATTCGTTTAAGACTAACCATGTTTACCTATGTCCTTTTTTATTTGTTTTTGTTTCTATTTCTTCTTCTTGTTCACTCAATGGTTCATTAATCAATTTTATAAATACATCCTCGAGGCTGTCTTGGTGTGTCTGAATTTCACCCCACTTCATTCCTGATTGTTCAGCAGCTGCTAGTGCTGCTAACATGTCTATTTTCTTTTTTAGTGGTATACTGATAATTTCTGTGTCTGTGTCATATTCTCCTGATAGTTCAGTGTTTGCATTAATATAATCAGTAAGTTGTTGGCTTCCATGAATTTCTAAACGTTCGCCTGAACCATATTGTTGAATAATTTCTTCTGTGGTTCCCATGGCTACAATGTGTCCATGATCCATTATAGCTACTCTGTCTGAGAGTTGCTGGGCTTCGTCAAGGTAATGAGTGGTTAAAATAATGGTTTTTCCTTTAGTTTTTAACCTGCGAATAACTTCCCATATGGCTCGTCTGGCATTAGGATCTAAACCTGTGGTTGGTTCATCAAGGAAGAGTATATCAGGTGAATTTACAAGTGAGAGAGCAAGTCCCATTTTTTGTTTTTGACCTCCTGATAGGTTCTCAAAAACATGATTTTTCTCTTCGACAAGTAGAACTTCCTTTAAAATTGCGTTAGCATCAACTTTAACGTTAAAAAGGTCTGCATAATAATCGATTGCCTCTTTTGGAGTGGTTTTTTCAAAGAAAGTAAAATCTTGAGGTATCACACCAATTTTTTTGTGCACTTCATAACCATCTTTCCACGGGTCTAACCCGAGAATTTTAACGTTTCCACTGTCCCGTGCACGTAAGCCTTCCATAATTTCTATAGTGGTAGTTTTGCCTGCGCCGTTTGGACCAAGCAATCCAAAGACTTCTCCATGTTCAACATTAAAAGAGATGTTGTCAACTGCTTTAAGACTACTACCATAGCTTTTCTTAAGGTTTGTTACTTCTATTGAGAACATTTTTTGTCACTACATTTTAAGTTTTGAATATTTTTTCTGGAAACAGACGCGAATATTTCCAGATATATGTTTTTAAGTATATAGTTTTCGATTAAAGCGTACGGATTATCCCTTAATACCTGATGGTTCTTTACTCAAAAGTTCCATGTGTGTTTTCACATAGGATTTTTTTAGCTGAAGTCTTGTTTATCTTGTTTATAATCATCGTAACAAGTTCTTCTGGGGTAATATAACGTGGACCTTGTTTATGAAACACTCGAAATTCTATCGTTTTAGCTGTAAAATTTGTTCTAAACATGTAATAATCAAATTTTAAAGGAATCTTTTTCTCTGTATCATTTTTGTAATAACGAATTGCACAAAAAAAATCAAGTGACGTTTTATCTCTGAGTATGTTGAGTGTCATGTTGGTTTCTTTATTAGTTAGAAAATCGATTTTTTCTCCTGTAGCTATACCGAATTCAAAAATGATTTCGCTGTTTGGAATGGTGGGGATGGATACTTCTTCAAAATAAGTTGTTTTTCTGTTCATTTCTTCTAGAATTTGGACAAGTTTTTGTTGAAGTTGCTTAGTATTGTATGTTGAGGAATATTCCTTCAAAAAATGAATTATCAGTGGAAAATTTTTGTAACTAGCCAACGTCTGTGGGTTCCCTAAGTGTTATCTTTGA
>JAIRJY010000176.1 GCA_031260365.1 Nitrososphaerota archaeon
CTTAGGTGTTGCACCTGCTATGGCAGCGTACCGTTTACGAAAAGACAACGAAGCAAACAAAGACTTATTATCTGATGTTTCTCCTGTTTTAGTTGAAAACGCAATAAACACTGCAGTAAACAGCATGATAACTTCTAATAAATCAGTTGCACAAATAATGCAAAAAATACCAATACACGCTGCCACAGACATCACTGGTTTTGGATTAAAAGGTCATCTAGAAAACATGGCAATGCTAAGCAAAGTTAACCTAATAATTAACAATCTATACGTAATTCAAGGTACACCCGTTTTATCTGAACAACTTGGTTACCCACTTTTAACAGGTGAAGCAAAAGAAACTGCTGGAGGAATATTACTGGCTGTTTCAAAAGAAAACGCTGATGATTTACAAAGCGAGTTTGAAAAATATAAAATCAAATATTGCCCAGTAGGTTACGTTGCAGCTGGTAAAGGTGAAGTGAACATTTTAAAAGATACAAAAGTAACTGAAACAGAAACTCTGGATAAGCGAAACTTGTTTGATGTAACAGTGTAAGAATCTGTATTCAGTAAAGTTTTAACAGGAAAACGCATATAATATGGTAAAGTGATCAAAATAGCAATCCAACAGATTTAACCGATACACAATGTCGCCTAAAAGCAAAAACACCACCCGTGCAGGTTTAAATTGTGTATCCTAATCTGTCAGAATCTGACACGGAACTCCATATCGATTAACAGCTCTATCAAGCAAACGTATAGCATTCTCTCGCTTGTTGGACTGTAAATCTTAACTGGTCCTGTAATGAAGCGTGAATGATCATCCTGGTAGCTTATCATCCAGTTATTATCATCACAAAGCTTGAAATCATCTTGCCACAAACTATTATTATGCTCTCACTCAAAACGTCCTGTTCCCCATGTCTTGTGAGGTTTTGTTACAGGATTGTTTAGACCTGCTTGACAAATTGTAGTGTACACTTGATTGTGATCAACATCTACACCACGATGGATAAGATAACCTGCAATCTTGTTTGGTCCCATTCGTAATGTTTACGTAACTTTATAATTCTCTCCTTTAGATTGACTTCCAGTTTTGGTCCACATGGTAGTCTTTTGACTCTTTTGTTTAAACCATTCCCAAACCACCGATTTGATATCTGTTCCACCAGTAATAGAGCATTTTCCGACTAATCTTTACTTGAACACAAATAGACTTAACAGACCAAAACCTTCAAGTCTCTTTTTAACAATACATCTTTAATTTCTCAACATCACAACCCAACAATGCACTCTCTACAACCATACAGAAAGTGTAACCATATTTTTAGATAGAACACATACAAACAGTTCCTTTACCGTTTCTTTAGTGATCCCTCATTAACTTTATCAAAGAATTTTTTTAACAACACAGCTTTCATATTTCCATAGAACACTTTTCACGACCTTTCACACGATAGAACAAATTAAAATCATTTAATTCAAAAACAAGCATACTGTCTGGTTTTTTGTGTTAAACATTTTCTTTTTGCTTTTTACCAAAAGTGTTATAACATAGCTACGTTACTCTTTTGGTATTAAGTAATATATACAATAACAGTTTCCACTGCGAGTTCACTCGCTTTGATTAACTAAATGGGAATAAAACTTACAAATATTTAAAGAAGGTGTACATTTACGGGAACATCACAAATATTTACTATAAAGTATGTTATACACGCTAAATTTGAAATTGATGGTGTTGTTGAAAAACCAGATGTTATCGGAGCAGTTTTTGGTCAAACTGAAGGTCTTTTTGGTTCAGAGCTTGACTTGCGCGAACTGCAAAAAACTGGTCGCATCGGAAGAATCGAAATTGATCTATACTCCAAAAACGACCGAACAAACGGCTCAATTACCATACCAACAAGCTTAGACCGTGTTTCTACAGCCCTTATAACCGCAAGTATAGAAAGCATAAACCGCATTGGTCCTTGTGGCTCAAAAGTATCACTTGAAAAAATTGAAGACATACGGGAAGCCAGACGAAAAGTCATAATAGACCGAGCTAAAGAAATCCTCCACAGATGGAACATCGAAGCGTTACCAAGCGTTGATGAGGTCTATAAAGAAATCAGCGAAACAATCAAAGTCGGAAAAGTCGAAAAATTCGGTCCAGAAGATCTCCCAGCAGGTCCAACACTTGAAAACTCGCGAGAAATAATAGTAGTTGAAGGACGCGCAGACATCATAAACTTAATGCGGTGTGGCTTAACAAACACAGTCGCGTTAGAAGGTGCAAAAGTTCCAGAGTCAATAAAACGCCTAACAAAAGACCGCGAAGCAACAGCACTACTAGACGGAGACAGAGGCGGAGACTTAATACTAAAAGAACTCTTACAAGTAACCAACGTAAAATACATCGGTCGTGCACCAAGAGGAAAAGAAATCGAAGAATGCAACTGCAAAGAAATCGCTGAAGCCATAGATAACCGTGTACCAGTAACAGAAATCCAAAAACAACAGCAGCAGCAGCAACAACAGCAACAATCACAACCTTCAAGCCAATCACAACCAGTACCACCAAAAAAACAGCAGCAACAACCACAGCACATACAGCAGCCTGAACGTGTGACTGTTCGTTTGCCGAAAAAGCTTGTGCCTGAGCCAATTAAAGAAAACGTTAAGGCTTTACAGGGAACCCTTGAAGCAGTGTTGTTAAATGTTAATCTTGAGCAAATTGAACGTTTAGCAGTAAGTCAATTAGCCGAAAGACTGCAGCAGGTTACCGATGTTGATACAATTATTTTTGATGGCATTATTACACAGCGTATTGTTGATATTGCTGCCGAAAAAGCAATTAAAAGAATTGTTGCATCACGTGTTTCTGAAACGGTTAAACCAGTTGTAACGGTTGAACTGTTAACATTCCAAGAGACTCTCCGCTAACCTTTTCTTTTATTTAATGTAATACTTCAGGTGCCTGTCTTTTAGTATATTACTTAATAGACCTTAGTGCTTACTATTTTTTGATGATTTAATGGGAATTTATAGCTGTTTATGGAATTTTTTTAAACTGTTAATTTGTCTGATATGCAGAAATTAACTATGCCACTACTATATTGGTCATAGTGTTGTAGTGTTTAAGTCGGTTTCTAAATTCGTCACCAAAAATATGAAACTTTTTCGTTATATATACTGTATTTACGTGCC
>JAIRJY010000187.1 GCA_031260365.1 Nitrososphaerota archaeon
CTCTTTGAGGACGGAACGTCTAACGAAATCACTGACATCCTCACCTCTATTTTTACTAACTCTTTCAAGTAGTTCCTTAGTTTCTTGTGACATTCTTACATTAATTACACTATGTAACATGTGCTTTTCAGTAATCTATAATAACACATCGTGTTATATACCATTAAGATACCTAAAAATGATGTGGAAATATGACAAATGTTGTCAATAAGTTATGTATCCTAAAAGCGCATAAGGGGATATAATGCCAAGAAAATTCAAAACATACTACGAGATGGAATGCCATCCAAAATATATCTTTTAGCTTTCAATGGACCTATTAGTGGTTACGGCATTGCACGAAAAATCCAAAATTTAGAACATGGTGCAAATCCCAGACCACAGAAAATATACGCTTGGGCAGACCAAATGGTAAATGAAAATATGTTAAAAAAAACAAAAGCAGGGTATATAGCAAAAACGGAAGTTTTATTGCCACAAATTAAAGATTTTCTGGTAGAAGAGAAAAAAATTCAAGTTTCAGAAATCGAGTCATACGTATTGTTGAAATATTTAGATAGTGTGAATTTTAGAACACATGTTGAAGAAAGCTTTTTCTATAAAAAGACTTTTTTTAAGAATGCCGTTGATTCAGTCAAACACATAACAGAAGTTTTAGGCAGTTTGTCATTAAAAGAATATGTTTGCCGTGACGAGGAAAAAGATAAAAAAAATGAAAAATATCGCGAATATTTCCATAGAGTAGCTGATTTTAAAACTAAAAGAGAAGTTGACAGTTACTGGACTGAACATATTACCCCACAAATTGACTATGGAAATACTGCAATTAAAAAAATACTTGTTACTCGTCTAGAAGAGGAAGACTATTTTGAAAGAACTGGGAAATTTATAAAGAATGGGCATTATGAATATTTTGAAAAAAACAATTATATCGCAAAAAATATCACAAAAAAGGGTAAAGAAATAAAATATTGGATATGTCACCCCGAATATGTAACTTTTCTGCCTTCTTCGTTAATAAAAAAGCTTTACAAAGTATCTGCTATATATGATTTGTTTCAAAATGTAGATCATAGAGCTCTTTTCGCATTATTGCTAACAAAAGGCGAGAAACTTTTTCCTGCTGACCTTCGGGAAAAGAATATTAAATATTTAACAAATTTTTGGCAAGAACCACAAGAAAACGCTAAAATAAAAAAAATTGACAAAACAGCACTAAAACACAGTCTTGAAGAACAAGAAAAACTGGAAGAAGAACAAATAAGATTGAAAGAAGAACAAAGAAAACAGGGAGAAGAGCAGTTAAAAAACAGTAAGCTTAACCATCATATGAAACAAATCGAGAGACTAACAGAGATTTAGATTATTTAATTATCCCGACCAATATTAAGAATAAGTAAAAAAAGTGCGAATGTTCCAGTGAACAAAAATAAAAATGCTGTAAATGATAATGTAAATGACAGTGTACCATTTGAATCACCTGTAGTCACTTTCAAAAAAATAGAAAGGTACAATGAAGAAAATAAAGTTACCATAAAACAAATAAAAGATACAATTACTGAAGAAACAGTTGCCTTTTTTAATTTGCCTACAGCAGATAGTTCCTCATCCAACCATTTACGTTTATCTTTATCCTTACAATCCACTATTTTTTCTCTAAGTTCATCCATTCGCCCCTTATAAGAAGTGAACAAGTATACAGCAATTGCTCCAAAAAAACCAAATATAGTAAGTAGTTACAGTTATCAGGATGTTGATAGAATCAGATGATAGTACTGCTAACAAACCAAAATGAAGAGATAACCCTGAAATCAGGATTGTTATTGCTATACAAAGGATATACATCCACAGTTTTTTGGTAAAAAGTGATTGTTTATTTTGTGACAAAGACTAACAAAAAATTAACAGTAAGATTAAACATTTAAAGTTTTGTTCTTACGTAAGTTTTGCCACCCCGTTTTTCCACATTTCTAAATCTAACAGTAATAGTCAAAAAAGAAAGATAGGTGAACATGGCAAATATTCATGGTTTTGTTAAGGGTGTAAATTGTTGGAAGCTTAGGCTTCTGGCACATGTTTTTTTATATGGTGTACTGTAAAGTTGCATATGTTTGTCATTCTTTTCATTTTGGAACGCGGTTTACGTAAATTTTACCTGTACAATATGCACTTGTCACGTCTCACGTAAAAAACGTTATAATTGTAATTTTCTGTCCGTTTTGAATAAACGAGGCAAATTTTAGAGTAAACCACACTTACCACGTTTTTTATAAATATTTTTTCAATACGTGCTCACGTTATTGACGAATAGATAAAGAGCACATGATTTGTAGTTGTTTTTTTATGTTTAATATGTGACGTTTCATGACGTAATTGATGCACACTGTGAAAACAGTGTATCGCAGTATCGTTTATACACACTTCGCCCATGAAATTTACGTAAAACTTTACGTAAAACATTGTGCATAAGTATCTACGTTATCTGTAACGTATAATATATTTGGTGACATGTCACAATAATACTTTGTGTGCAAAACAGGCATTTTAATGAACACATCAGCGTTTTGCCTGTTTTAAGATAGTACGAAATTTTGTCGCGTCCGTCTACAACAATTTTGTGCAAACACTTCGGAGTATATAGAATCGCCAAACTCTTTAAGCCGCACCAAATTTCCAATAACAGCTTCAACATTATCTAACTTTTGTTACAAATCCTGCGCAATCTTATTCTCACTATCCAAAACTGAAAACCGTTTCAGTATACTTCATGTTGCTTTTCATACTGACCAAAGGATTTTTCAAATTCAACACG
>JAIRJY010000054.1 GCA_031260365.1 Nitrososphaerota archaeon
AATGCAGATACTAAAATAACTGGATGGCTCTGTAGGGTTCTTAGCAGGTAATATGCTTTATGTCCGCCTAGTGCAAAATTGCGTTTTAATTCTTTTTCTGTGCTTTTTAAGTCGGTTAGTTTGGTCATCCAGTCGTAAAACATTTGGTTTCCATGACCATCTGTGCATTCTGCTGTAAGAATTATTACTCCTCCGCGTTTAACAACATCTAAAGCATTATCTACTGCTTTGTATGCTTTATCTAAAGTTGTATCTAATGGGTTTCCACCTGCGCTTACAACGACGATGTCTGCTCGTCTGTCAACTTTAATTTTGTATATTTCATCTACAAGTTTTACTGCTTCTAAAAATGCGGCTTCTAAATCACCAGCAAACGCTTGTAATAGTTCGCCTTTACTGTTTTTAACGATGTTAACAATAAAGTTTACTTTAGCCAAACGTGCAGCTTCAGTCATATCTTCGTGAACCGGATTACCGTCTAAAATGCCTGCTTTAGCATTGCTGTTTAGCATCATTACGCTATTGTGTTGAATTGTTTCTTCACCGCTAACTTTTGTTATTACGCTTTTTCTTCCGCCTTCATAACCTGCATAATAATGTGGATATACTTCGCCTAACAAAATTCTGACATCTGCCTCAGCAAAAATGCGGTTAAGAGAAATTTTGTTACCATGAGACTTTGTTGAACCAACATAAACAAGGTCTTTTGTTTTAATATCATGTTTAACTAAATTTACGCGGTTTAAAACTTCTTCACTTAAATCTGAAGTAGTCTCATTAGACTTTACAGTTCCTGTATTAGTTTCATAGCTAAAGATAATTGTTACGTTCTCATCTTTTACGCCTGCATCGTTTAGTTCGGAAAGCACCGACAGTACCATGGCGTCATTTAAATTCTTACATATGGTATCGTCAATAATTATGGCAACCTTGTTTTCTGGTTTTGTAATTTCAGTTAACCGTTTAGTACCTATAGGCTCTTTTATTGCTCTATCAATTTCAGCTTTAGGATCAGATACACCAGTTTTTTGAACGGGAATAATTGAACCTAACAAGTTACGTGCAGGGACTCTAACACAAATATCTGTTTTCCCATAAGGAAGCCAAACATCTACCATGGCAATCACTAGTTATGTTATTATAGTGTTTACAGTAAACAGTCGTATTTAACTTCAATGTTTATTGGTTTAATAAAATAGGTTTTTGTATAGTTTAGGTTTCTTGTTTGTAGTTGTAGATTTTTGTGTTAAAGTTGAATTGTGGTTTACGTGTTTGTGTTTATATGGTAGTGTTCGGTATGGTTTTTAACTGTTTTATTAACTTGTTACCTGCTTGTTTAATGTATGTTGTTTGAAACGTGTGATTAACCCGGTTATTTTTGTGGTAGCGGTTTTTGTGTCTAGTTTTGGGTTTTATAATTCTACGGTTTAACTACATTTTTGTTCTAAACAGAGGTTTTATTTGTATTTGCTACCTTTTATGTTGTAATTGCTGCTTTATGTGTTAGTAATCTGTATGTTTTGTATGGTCAAGTTTCTAATTTCTTCAAATAACTTAATATGATTCATTGTTTCTTTTCGGGTAAAACAAATTAAAATTAACGTGTCAAGCTTTGATTTTGGCTGTTGAATCAGTTTTTTGAAGAGCTTGTAGTTATTTGGAGAATATAAAAAGTGGAAATTAAAATCCTTGGTGGAGCCCGAGAAGTTGGTGGCTCGTGTATATCTGTTGAGTCAGATTCATGTAAAGTTGCATTAGATTATGGTATAAAGCTTGATGATGGCGAAGCGAAAAAGTTTCCAACAGATTTTGATGCGGTAATTATAAGTCATGCACATCTTGATCATACCGGTAGTTTACTAAGTTTGTCTAAGCATAACCCTACAATTGTTGGTTCTGAAATCACACGTGATGTAACTGTCGATTTACTTCACGACATGGTTAATATTCAAGCTTCAAAAGGTAATCTTGAGTATAATGCTCATCACGCAGACAAAATTGGTCAATGTTGGTGGGCTCGTGATGCTATAGCTTTAACAGGTATGAAAATTAAGTTGCAACCAGCAGGGCATGTCGCAGGAGCTAAAGTGACAAGTATAGAAGCTGAAGGAAAAAAAATTGTTTACACAGGCGATATTTGTATGCATGATACTGAAATATTGCAAGGCTGTAAAGTTGATACGTTGCCTAAAAGACCTGACATGTTAATTACGGAGTCAACATATGGCGGCAAAGTGCGAGCACCTAGACAGCAGTTACTCGATGAATTTATGGAAGATCTGTTGAAAACTATGGATAATAAGGGGAATGCTTTGATTCCTACTTTTGCGTTTCATAGAAGCCAAGAAATGGCAAGACGTCTCGATATGGCAATATCAAATGGGTATTTGCCACGCTACAATGTTTACACAATATCCAACTTGGCACATAGAATAAGTGATTATTACAATCATTATAAATCGTTATTTACAAAAGAGGTGCGTAAACAAAAAACACCTTTTAGATATAGACATGTAAAACATCTATATCGTACAGCACAAATTGAAGAACCAGCTATTGTAATTTGTACGTCCGGTTTTGGTCACGCAGGTGCAAGCTTACGACTGTTAAAAGATTGGGCAGGCGATAAAAATAACGCAGTTATTTTAACCAGCGGCTACTTGCCACCCGATAGTCCATTAAAGACCGCAAAAGAAGAAGGGTTCTTTAAAATTGAAGACGAAACATTTGACGTTAAAGCACTAGTTAAACAGATAGAGCTATCCGGTCACGCAGATCAAAATCAACTAATTGATATGGTAAATAAACTAAAACCCTCTAAAACAGTTCTTGTCCACGGAGACATAGAACAAGCAGAAGCATTAGCAGAAAAAATTGGTGAAATGAC
>JAIRJY010000168.1 GCA_031260365.1 Nitrososphaerota archaeon
ATTGGCGTGAATCATTTGAATGGCATATTTGGTTAGAATGTTTGCGTAAATGTTGTTTATGACCTGTTTACTCACCAGTTGGTTTATTATTTTGTTTATGTGGGCTGTGATGAGGGTTGTGTCGGGGATGCGGTTTTGGATGTTTATGAAGTAGTTGGCGCGGTTTTGTGTTTTCATTAGGTTTATGGGTCCTATGAGGGGTGTTATTTGTTGGGTGTATTCGTTGTATGTTATGGGGTAGTTTTGTTGTTTTAGGGCGTTCCATATGGATAGGGCGGTTAGTTCGGTTTTGGTGAAGCGTATTTTGTGAGGGTTGTGTTGTTTCATGTTGTGGCGTAGTTTGCGTATGTAGTGGATTGCCATTTGTATTGTGTTGTGTGGATAGTGTAGTTTGTGTACTATCCATTGGGCTTCTTTGGTTACGGCTACTTCTAGGTATTGGTGTGAATCAGTTTCTGTGCCTACTGAAATGCTGGTGTATGCTACAGGATTAATGGATCCCTGTTTAGAGGTACGATCGGGTGGTGGTGTGAATGCTAATGTTTGATGTAGTACTAAGCCACAGTTTCGGCAGACTATTTCTCCAGTGTTTTCGTCGTGTAGAAATGTTGTTCCGCGGCATTCGAGGCAGGTTTTAGTTTCACACAATTGTTTGCACCTCCATTGTGTGTTTTGGGTGGTTTTGTTGGGTGTTTGTTGGAAGTTTTTGTGTTAGAATTTTTTTGTTTCTTTTTTTAGTCATTTTTTTCGCCTTGGGGCTTGCAGGCGTAGTGTTTGCCTTATAAGCCCGTGAAACGTAGGCTTTTAAAACCGCGAAAAATTTTATTCCGCTTACCGACACAGGCTATTTGTCGAAATTGACTTTTTTTGTTGATCTGTGACGAATAGTTGTTGTCTGCTCTGTTTTTTGGTTCTTGGGGGATATTGTTAATTTAGTTGGTATGTGTGACTGGCTCTGGTTTGTGTTTGCGGGGGTTATTGTTGCTTTTTAAAGCTGGCTAATTTTAAGAGTAGGAGCTGATGTTGAGGTTGAGGCCAAAAGATGTAGTGATCCAGAAAAGGGTGCTTGTTTAGCTATGGCTGGTGGGGAGGGAAAGGTTGGGTTTGCTTCTGAGCGCATATTTGGCAATATCAGCTCCAGAGATGCCAGTGTTGCGGCAGCTGGCACCAACTCCCAAATCTCCACCTGCCCCAAATGCGGCGATAAAACTCAGACGGTTTGGCGTGCAGGCACCTACAAGTCCCTGTTGGGTGATGTTGTTCAACGCTGGCTTTGTTGTCAGTGCGGTCTACGATTTAGTGATCCAGATGATGCTACTTTAGCTAAAGAAAGGTTTCAACAAGAGTTCTCTTTTGGAGCAAATACATTAAAAAACGGGGTCGCCTTATCTGTTTCTCGCCAAATATGCGATAAGGAAGCGAAAAATTTGGTTGCAGAACAACAACAAACAACTACTAAAGTTCTGCAGAAAGAAACCCTCGATATAAACACCCTGTTAGCTAAATATGAATGGTATCTACAAAAAGAAGGCTACCGAACATCAACTATTGTAAGCCGTACTAATCTACTAAAGATTATCTGGAGACGCGGTGCAGACTTTAATGACCCTGAATCCGTAAAGACGCTAATTGCTAAACAAGCTTGGTGTGAAGGCAGAAAAGGCAACGCCGTTGACGCATACAGCAGCTATATAGCAATGGAAGGCAGAACATGGAATCGACCAATCTATAATGGCATTGCAAAAATTCCCTTTGTTCCCAAAGAAACCGAAATCGACCAACTCATAGCAGGCTGCACTCCAAGAGTGGCCACTTTTCTACAGTTACTCAAAGAAACTCATGCACGACCCGGTGAAATCTGGCATTGTACTGCAGATGACTTTGACTTTGAAACCAACACTGTAACTATCACTCCTGAGAAAGGCAGCAATCCACGTATCTTTAACATGAGCCAAAAACTCATTGGTATGCTAAATAATCTGCCTAAAGATTACGGAAAATATACGTTTGCTACGCCTGAGATGAAGCTTGATTATTTCCGGACAAGCTATGAGAAACAACGCAACCGTTTAGCTGTTAAACTGAATAATCCGCGTATAAAGAAAATCATGTTTAAGACGCTGCGAACTTGGGGCGGTACATATGATTACCATAAAACTAAAGATCCACTTTACGTTATGAAACGACTTGGCCACAAAAACCTGAAGAATACTTTGATTTATATTCAGTTGGAAGAGGCGCTGTTTAAGGACGAAGTTGACTATGTTTCCAAGATTGCTAAGACTGAGGCTGAGGCGTGTGTTTTGATCGAGGCTGGCTTTGATTTTGTGTGCGACTTTGACGGACATAAACTGTTCCGAAAAAAGAAGTACTAACGTCTAAAATCCTGTTTATCGCCATTGGACAAACCCACTGCAGTTTCTTTATAAAGAGTGCAGGGGGTGGGATTCGAACCCACGAACGCCTACGCGATAGGGTCCTAAGCCCTACTCCGTTGACCTGGCTTGGAGACCCCTGCTGTTTTTCTGTTGAGAATGATGTGGGTCTTTAATATTATTTATCTCTGAAATCGTTGGAAAACTATGAAACTGTTTTTATATCGATGAAGTGTTTTGTAATATTTTAGGCGTAAATTTTAATTGGTGATGTATGTATATTTGTTATAGTTTTTGTTGCTCTTTTTGTGTTATCTTCTTTTTATTTTATTTATTTTCTTAAAATGTTCATGCTTAAACGGAAAAATGTTGTGGGTAATATTTTGGGTAAGGGCAAAAAGCCTATGGGTGGTTTTATTACTGAGATTGTTTTACGTGTTGTAACTTTTATCTGTGTGCCTGTTCAGTTTGGTAGCGTGTTATGGGGTGAGTTTGTATGGAGTCTACCTGTGTTTCTTATGATGCGTGAGGCTGGCTTGATTTTAATGTTAATTGGTGTTATTGTGTTTTTTATGGCGATTTTTACTATGAAAAATAATTGGCGCACGGGGTATAACCATGAGCAGGATACACAACTTGTTACGTATGGCATTTATAATTTTAGTCGAAATCCAGCTTTTGTAGGTTTTGATTTGTTATACATCGGTTGTGCATTGGCTTTTCCAAATATTGTATATGTTGCTCTTTCATTGGTGGCTGTAATAGTGTTTCATGTTCAGATTTTGGGTGAAGAAAAATTCCTCGAACAAAAATTCGGAGAAAAATATCTTAAATATAAAGCCAAAGTAAGACGGTATATATAATTAACCGTAGTGCTTAACTATGAAAGTGTAATACAAAGTTATTTTTCTTTTGGTATGATTTGATAGTCCCTTTTTATTTTCGCATGTTTGGTTTAACTGTACTCAAAAAACAGAACTGTGATTATACACAAATTTTTGTCTTAACAAAACAATAAGCAAACCACTCAACATGATACAATATGAGTTTTGACATGAAAAAGTTGACTTTTGTCTGATAAACACGTTTAACAGTGTATAAGCTTCTTTTTCTGCTTTTGTGGTCATACATTGAGAACTAATCAATCAGTTACATTTATTTTAACGATATCCACTTATAACGGTTTGTTGACGAAAAACGCTTCTTCTCAATAAACGTTATAGTTTCTTGCTTGTTTTTTCAACAAATGACCTGTTAAACTCTTAATGATTTTAATTTGTGTATGTTTAGCTTGTTTGTATATCTATTTAGACCGCAAGCATTTTATTGACAAGGTGTATTGTTTCACGGAGAACAATATACATGTGCCTTCGTAGCCTAGCCCGGTGGGGCGTTACCTTGGTAAGGTAATGGTCGCGGGTCCAAATCCCGCCGAAGGCTCCAATATA
>JAIRJY010000179.1 GCA_031260365.1 Nitrososphaerota archaeon
GATGAGCGTAGTTTAATTCAAACTATTGGACGAGCAGCTCGAAATCAAAATGGTCGCGTTATACTTTATGCTGATGTTTTAACCCGAAGTATTAGACGAGCTATGGAAATTACTAGTTACCGCCGTAAATTTCAACAAAGATACAACCAAGCTAACGGCATAATTCCTCAGTCGATTGTTAAGAAGGTCTCAGAGAAGGAAGGCGTGATAAAGGGTAGTAAGCATTTAACTAAATCTGACATACAACGCCAAATTATTGAGTTGGATGCAAAGATGCGCGAGGCTGCTCAAAAGTTGGATTTTGAGAAGGCTATTGAGATTCGTGATGCTTTGAATTCTTTGAGTAGGGATTTGGTTGAGAAGCAGGGAACTGAGCTGAAAACTGGAAAGTTTGTAGGTTCAATGCAATAAAGTTGAAATGTAAGCGGTTAGTTGTGGCTTAGGGTATAGGTAAAATGTAATGCGGGACTCTATTTCTGTTAAGGGTGCAAGAGAGCATAATTTGAAAAATGTTGACTTGGAGTTGCCTAGAAACAAGTTGATAGTGATAACTGGCTTATCTGGTTCTGGTAAGTCAACTCTTGCATTTGATACTATATACGCTGAGGGTCAAAGACGTTATGTTGAGAGTTTAAGTGCTTATGCTCGACAGTTTTTAGGTTTAATGGATAAGCCTGATGTTGATTCAATTGACGGTTTATCTCCTGCTATTAGCATTGAGCAGAAAAGTACTAGTAAAAATCCGCGTAGTACTGTGGGTACAGTTACTGAAATTTATGATTATTTGCGTTTGCTTTTTGCACGCATAGGTACACATCATTGCCCTAAATGCAGTAGCAGTATTCATCCGCAGAGTCCTGAAAACATTACAAGTTTAATTATGCAAGAAAAAGGTAAAACTCTCCTGTTTCTTGCGCCAATAATTCGAGGCATGAAAGGTACTCATGAACAAGTTTTTGAAGACCTCAAAAAAGAAGGCTACACAAAACTCCGCGTTGATCAAAAAATCTGTGAGACAGAAACAATTAAAGATGAAGTTAAACTGGTTAGATATGAGAAACACTGGATAGAAGTCGTTATAGATATAGTTACAATATCCGACGAAGAACGTTCCCGAGTTGCAGAAGCTGTGGAAGGTGCCTTGAAAACAGGTAAAGGCACAATGATAATAATTGATGCAGTTACTGCTGCTGCAAGTAAAAAGAAAGAGCTTGAAAGCTTTGAAGACGTAACAATGTATAGCACATTTGGAGCATGTCCCAACCATCCAGAAATCATGTTTGAAAGTCTTGAGCCACGTATGTTTAGTTTCAATTCACCCTGGGGTGCTTGCCCAACATGCCATGGACTGGGTGAAATTACAGAAGTAACACCTGACAAAATCATACCAGACACAAACATTTCAATCATGGACGGAGCATTGGCAATTTATGGTAAAATGGATCTATCGTGGCGTGTTCAACAAATCGCCGTAGTAGGAAAACAATATGGCTTTGATGTTTTTACACCTATTAAAGACTTTACTGAAAAACAATTACAGGTACTACTCTATGGAACTCAAGAGCCTATAAACGCTAAATGGTCAAATGGTGCTAACATGTCCATGCAAGATGGCTGGGAAGGAATAATCCCTCAAACAATGCGGCTCTACCGACAAACAGAGAGCAATTGGCGAAAAGAAGACATAGAAAAATTCATGACCGCACGTCCATGTAATAGCTGTAAAGGCAAACGCTTACAGCCAATGGTTTTAGCAGTTCAAATTCAAAACAAAAACATAATAGATATAACAGATTTACCAATTGAACAGTCTGGAGAATTTTTTCAAAACTTACCCAACAACTTAAACGAGAAAGAAATGACTATAGCCAAACAGGTGCTAAAAGAAATCAACTCACGCCTTGGCTTTCTAATAAACGTTGGTTTAGGCTACCTTTCTTTGTCACGTGCAGCTAAAACCTTGTCAGGTGGAGAAGCTCAAAGAATACGTCTTGCAACACAAATTGGTAGCAATCTTATGGGTGTTCTCTATATTTTAGACGAACCTAGTATCGGTTTACATCAACGTGACAATACTAAACTAATTAACACTCTACATCGTTTACGTGACCTTGGTAATACCCTTATAGTTGTTGAACACGATGAGGAAACCATGCGTAATGCTGATCATCTAGTTGATATGGGTCCAGGCGCAGGGATTCATGGTGGTTTTATTGTAGCAGAAGGACCTCCCGATGAGATTATGCAAAATAAACGCAGTTTAACCGGAAAATACCTCTCCGGAGATATTAGAATCGAAATACCTAAAAAACGGCGATCTCCCATAGATTTTATTACTGTTAACGGCGCGACAGAGAACAATCTCAAAAATCTAAATGTTCAACTACCCATAGGCGTTTTATGCGGCATCACAGGTGTATCAGGATCAGGCAAAAGCACCTTGATGAATATTACCATAATCCCTAAACTGCGAAAAATGTTCGGAGAACAAGTTGACAAAATAGGTAAACACAAAAACATAGAAATCCCAAAGATCATTCGTAATGTTATCGTTATAGACCAAGACCCCATAGGGCGCACTCCAAGAAGTAACCCCGCTACGTACACAAAACTTTTCGATGAAATCCGTAAAATGTTTGCTGCGACTAAAGAAGCTAAAGCGCGTGGATACAAGGAAGGACGCTTTAGTTTCAATGTTCAAGGTGGTAGGTGTGAAAACTGTCAGGGTGATGGTGTAATACGTATTGAAATGAATTTTTTGCCCGATGTTTATGTTCAATGTAGTGAATGTAAAGGTAAGCGTTACAACAAAGAAACCTTAACAGTACGATACAAGAACAAAAACATCGCTGAAATTCTTGATATGACTGTCGAAGAAGCTTTAAAATTCTTTGAAAACACGCCAAAATTTGCTCGTAAACTTGAAACTTTATATGATGTTGGCTTAGGTTACATCAAATTAGGTCAAAGCTCAACTACGTTGTCAGGTGGAGAAAGTCAACGTATTAAAATCACTCGAGAGCTCAGCAAAAACAAGCAAGGTCATGTTGTCTATATGCTTGATGAACCTACTAC
>JAIRJY010000086.1 GCA_031260365.1 Nitrososphaerota archaeon
CATTTTTTGGTGCTTCATGGGCAACATGAAAAAACTGCATTATAACATAGAGTACTACAAATACTATGATGTTTTTAGCAAACGGAAGAGTCATCATAAATAGAAGAATAGCCGAAGAAAAAAAAGACAGTAAAATGAAGGGTTTGCATCTTCTTGTCGCATCACAAAGCCAACCCCAAAGAAAAGAAGCAGGAATCGAACAAAATATTGCAACAGACATCATTATACCTAAAGCAACCAAAGGACCACCGAGAAGATCTACATTTTGAAAGCCAATTACATAAAGAGGTATGAAAACACTAAGTAACCCAAAAGCCATTTCGTGAAAGAAGAAACCAAATCGCCACATAATCAAAAAGCCAGTTCAGAGTTAAATTAAAACGTTTAGGCAAAAAGCAATAAGAAGCTACAAACACAAAAAACATTTTTAAACATAAAAACGAGTTTCGGAAAAATATTCGCAACACATTTTTAGATTCTTACCTCACAACATTTGTTTTCATCGCAAAACGAAACCAGACATTTCACAAAATAGACCCTTTAAAAATAAGTAACCAAATCCAAATCAATGAATTTTTAATAATGAAAACAAATGTTCTTAATGAGACAGCTTCTTAACACCCAATTTAAGATTTAAATATAAATGCTTAATAGAGAGTTAGTCAATTTTAAACTTCGCTGGAGTTTTGATCTTCAAATGGCAAAAGTCAAAGTAATCGTATCTGATCCAACAGACGGAAAAAGCAAAGTCATAGAAGTAGAAGAAGCACGTATAAATCCATTTATTGGAAAAAAGTTAGGCGAAACCATTGATGGCATCGTTGTAGATATGCCAGCAACTAAACTGCAAATTTTAGGTGGCTCGGATAAAGACGGTGTACCTATGAGAGGCGATGTTCATGGAGGAATGAGGCGCCGAGTAGTGTTAAGTGAAGGTGCAGGATTCAATCCAAAAAGAGAGGGAGAAAGAAGACGCAAAACAGTACGCGGAAACACAATCACTGACGAGATCGTTCAAATTAACCTAAAAATTGTTGAACAACCCACGAAGAAAGCAGAAACAAAAAAAGAAACTCCTGTCTAAAAGACAAATAATATTACACATTTTTAACAAACCATAAGTTAGCAAACATTAATTTCTTTTTCAGGTTATCATCAACATTAACAGTTAAGTTCAATAGTAGGAAATTGTAGTTTAGTGCTTCTAAACATTTTGTTAACATAGAAAGGTTAAATTTAAGCGTTGAATAATAAAGACATCGCGTAAACTAAAGGCGTTCATGAATGGCGGAAAATACACAAGAAAAAAAAACGGTGCCAATGCCACGGCAACCAGAAGTAAACATTGGTACAATCGGTCATGTAGACCATGGTAAAACAACTCTTGTCCAAGCCCTAACAGGCATGTGGGCATCACGCCACAGTGAAGAACTTAAAAGAGGCATCACCATAAAACTGGGTTATGCTGATATGCCAATTTATGAATGCCCAAAATGTCCATCACCAAAGAACTATACAATAAAACCAACATGTGAAAATTGTAAAAGCAAAACAGAATTCATACGTGGTATAAGCTTTGTTGACGCACCAGGACACGAAGCCCTAATGGCAACTATGCTTTCAGGTGCCGCCATCATGGATGGAGCAATTATAGTAATCGCAGCTGATGAAACCTGCCCACAACCACAAACAAGAGAACATTTAGCAGCAGCTGAAGTTAGCGGTATAAAAAACATTATTATTGTTCAAAATAAAATTGATATTGTAGATAGAACTCGTGCAAAAAAAAGTTATGACGAAATCAAAGCTTTTGTAAAAGGAACAGTAGCAGAAAACGCCCCAATCATACCCCTTTCAGCGCAAAGAAACATCAATATAGATGTGCTTCTAGAGGCAATACAAGAAATCATACCAACACCTAAACGTGACCCTGAACTACAACCATTAATGTTCATCGTCCGTTCATTTGATACAAACAAACCGGGCGCAACAATAGAGGAACTTGCTGGAGGAATAATCGGTGGAACCATTGTACAAGGCAAATTCAAAGTCGGCGAAGAAATAGAAATTAGACCAGGCATACCAATTGATCGCGAAGGCAGAATCAGTTATAATCCATTAATCAGCGAAATCGTAAGTTTGCATTCAGGTAACAAAAAAGTCAAAGAATCAACCTGTGGGGGACTTGTCGGGGTCGGCACATTACTTGATCCAGCGTATTCTAAAGCTGACGGTTTAACTGGAAGTATTGCAGGAAAAACAGGTTTATTACCACCAACTCTAACGGAGATCACATTAGAAACATACACTCTTGAACGTGTTGTTGGAACAAAAGAACAACTTAAGGTTGAAAAAATTAATCCCGATGAACAACTACTACTGCATATTGGTGCAGCAGTAAATGTTGGCAAAGTAATAGGCATAAAACAAAACATAATAAAAGTAAAGCTAACAAGACCAATTTGTGCCTTACCAGGTGCTAGAGTTGCAATCAGTAGAAAAATTACATCCCGCTGGCGGCTAATTGGATATGGTTTAATAAAGTAGTTCATAAACTATTTTTTGTTTTGTTTGAAGACAGACTTGTTTTTTAGAAGAGTTTTACTTTTTTTAATCACCAATTTTTCTATTGTTTGGTATTTTAAAGGGTCACACTAATCAGCTTTTTATCAGATAATCATTTACAATTCATTACAGACTAGATTAAGATTTAGTCCTACTAGGGAGCAGCATAAGTTGCTATAGAGTACATTAGTCGATATGGACACACTTAAAGCAGATTTTAACCAATCAGAGGAGATACCGTTTAAGCTTACACATGGCAGAATTTCCGCGTTAGACATCGCTACATAAAACTAGACATTGAGCATATCACAGCAAGTGTTCACAAACCACACACTTGTAGTAAAAATAAAGCATTTCAGAACACATACCAAATAGAAGACACATCTCCAAAGAACATTAGAACTACAGAACATACTAGAAATACAAGATCACACGAGATAATAAAACTATTTGACCCAGCAAAAATATAACTAAAACAAAAAGTGTAACCTTAATTCCGGATAGAATATAAAAAAATAAAAAACTATTTAGCAGGATACCTAAATGTTAAAAACAACAACTCAACCTCTAAAAATCATTTTGGATTCAAACGCACTATTTACACCGTTAGAGTTAAAAATAGATATTTTTGAGGAACTCCGTCGTCTACTAAATCGAAACGTAGAATATGTTTTAATTTACCCAGTTAAGGCGGAACTGGAAATGCTAGCAAACAAAAATGATCATAAACTACGTCGCCAAGCAAATTTTGCACTCAAGTTGTCTGAAAAATGTAAAATAGTTCCGGTTACGCTTTCAGATAAGCTCACAACAGACGACGCAATAGTTGAAACAGCAAAAAAGTGGAATACACCAGTTTTTACCAATGACAGTCAATTAAGGAAGAGGCTAAGAGATATAAGTCTGCCAGTGATTTATGTGAGACAAAAATCTCATCTAGAGATTGACGGGTTGATATCATAGATGTTCAAATTAATTACTCTTCAAGACACTATACGTATTCCACCAGAAACCTTCGGGAATCCACTGGAGAAGGTTGGACGTGAACAAGTGAAACATAAATATGAAGGATTTGTGGATGAAGAATTAGGATATGTTATAGCAGTAACAGGTATTCAAGTAAGTCCGGTAGGCAAAATCATACCAGGTGATGGCGCAACCTTCCATAAGGTGACGTTTTCGATACTAACTTTTTATCCAGTAATTCAAGAAATAGTCGAAGGAGATGTTGTTGAAATCGCTGATTTTGGCGCATTCATCAGAATTGGTCCAATTGATGCATTACTACACGTTTCACAACTCATGGATGATTTCATCTCATACGATGAAAAACAGGGAGTGCTTCTAGGTAAAGAGTCAAAACGCAGACTTATCACTGGAGACAAAGTTCGTGTGCGTATTACAGCAGTTTCACTGGGTAGAGCAGGCAGTTCTGGTAAAATCGGCGTAACCGCAAGACAACCATTTCTTGGCAAACTGGAATGGCTTCAAATGGATCAACAACTAATTCCATCTGATACCACCGAAGAAAAAACGGAGAAGAAGAAATAATGAGTGAAAAAGCATGCTCAAATTGTCATTTTTTGACCAAAGAAAATACTTGTCCAAAATGTAAAAATCGCAGCTTAAGCGAAGATTACGGCGGACTTGTAGTTCTGTTTGATGTTGAAAATTCAGCGATCGCAAAAATAATGGATGTCAAAGAGAAGGGACGCTATGTTTTAAAGGTCCGTTAAAAACAGACCAACAAAATATTATTAACACTTTTTACCATTCATTTTTATCAGAGAAGATTGGTATATGTCGGTCATTTACACCATTACACCCGAACTGAGAGTTAAATTTAAAGAGCCATTTGGTGTTTTAATCGAAGGTTCATTTGACCAAACCATGTCAAAAATGTGCGAAGTAAAAAACCAAAAACCGCCGAAAATCATTTCTGTTGGAGATGTCGTTACAAAAAATTTGTGGGATTACAAAATATATCCAGATGTAGCTATCATAGATAATCGAACAATGCGTAACAAATTTCAACATACTTTTCACACCTCTAAAGTTGTTAAAGTAAAAAATCCGCAGGGAACAATAACTAAAGAAGCTATTGAAGGAATAAACTGTTCTCTAAAGAACAGTGAACGAACACACATAATTGTAGACGGCGAAGAAGATCTCCTTACACTTATTGCTGTGCTATATGCACCCGAAAATTCAGTTGTAGTTTATGGTCAACCACATAAAGGCATAGTTTTGGTTAAAGTTTCACCGGAAAAGAAAGCAGAATCTTCCAAATTTTTAGAAGAGATGAAAAAGCGTTAGAAAAGCTAAATAAGAAGAATAACGTAAGAAGTTAAGACTTGAATCAAGTGAACACTCATGGAAATTAAAATCGTGTCAACTAAAGAAAACTCGCTTCTCAAACGCAAAGAGGTAAGTTTCACAATTACACAAGGTCCAAAAGAAAAGACACCAAAGAGACTGGATACTAAAAGAGCTGTTGCTAATGCAGTACAAGCTAAAGAGAGCATGGTCTACATTAAATACATGGAAACGTTAACAGGAACAAACATCACTAATGGTGTTGCTAACGTCTATAAAAGTGTCGAACAAGCTCAAGTTGTAGAACCAGAGTACATTAGGAAAAGAAACAATCCTGAAAAACCTAAAGAAGAGGCACAAGTATAATGCCAAAACCAGCAGATACGAAAAATGAAAGTAAACCAAAAGGAAAAGTAAAAAAGAAAACGGGCGGCGTTAATGTTCTATACAAAGTAGATGGCGATAAAGTTTCTCGTTCACGCCCAACTTGCGAACGCTGCGGTCCAGGGTATTTTATGGCGGACCATGATTCTAGATACACATGTGGTCATTGTGGCTTTACACGCTACAAACAAAAATAATTTTTTTTAATAAGCAGTTTTAAATCTTTCAACTGCACTATTTCTTTTTTGACCTAACATGCTTAGAGTAAACGTGTTTATATCAAACATTTCATCGGAACGTTATTGGGACACCCGTAAACCGATGCCACCAATTCAAATTAACACCAACATAAATGTTGTAGGTATGGAAAAAAAACAGGACGAAACTCTTGAAGTCCCTTATGTACTTGTGATATCATATAACCCATCCATTGCACAAATAAGCATTAGAGGGAACGCTTATGTGAATGGTGAAAAAAACGAGTTGGACAAAATTATAAAAGACTTCGAACAAAAAAAACCACCCGCACAAATAATCATCCAATCAATATCAAACGTAGTTTTTGTCGAGTCAGTAATAATTTCACGAATATTAAACATTCCACCACCTATTCCATTACCACAAATCCCTGAAGCAGACACAAAACCACCAAATATAAAACCACACAGTAGAGACTATAGCCTGTAAGCTGCCCACAAATAACCTTTTTAAGCTAATTACCAACTTTTTTGGCTCATACAAAGATTTATGAAAAAAGGAACAGAATAAACGAATGCTAATTACATTTTTTGAGCAATCCTAAATAATACCGTACAGTTCAGCCCTTTGCACACACTTTTAGTATAACAGAGTTACATTAATAACTAAAAAAATAAAAAATAAGAAAAGAAAAAACAGAGCTTTATTTTAATGGCACATACATTGACGAACGTGACGCACCGATACCAGGAGTTCCATGTCTAACTGGTTTATTAGTTATAGCAAATTCACCAAGATAATGACCAATCATATCTGGCTTAATGTCGACTGCAACAAATTCTTTACCGTTATGCACTGCAACCTTTGCACCAACCATTTCAGGAAGAACTATTAAATCGCGTACGTGTGTTTTTAGATTGGTATCTTTTCCTTGTTTTTGCTGCTCTTTTGCAACACGCAATTTTTCTAGCAGTATACGTTGTTCAGGTGTTAATCCTCGTTGCAAACTTCTGCGTTGTCTTGAGGGGAGCAAATTTATAAATTCATCCATAGACATACCTTCAAGACCTTGAAGGCTGTGTCCACGATAGCTAAATTCTTTTAAGGGCATTTTTCATCTTTCCTACTTTTTATCTTATTGCACGTTTCTTTTTCTGTCCAGGACCTCTTGCAGCAATCAAACCGACTTTTTGCCCTGGAGGTGCACCGTGCGAAGTTGTTGTTACTTTACGTGCGCTACGTTTGCTGCTACCATATGGGTGAACAGCTGCAACCATTTTACGACCACCTGTCATTGGATATTTATGACCTTTAGCTTTCATTAAATGGAATTTTTCTCCTGCTTTTAGGAAAGGCTTTTCCATTCTACCAGAAGCTGCGACCACACCAATTGTTGCCATACAAAAATCGTTAATGTATCGTGTACGACCTGAGGGTAATCGAATCAAGGTACCTTGTGGTGTGTGACCTACAACAGTCGCGTAAGCACCAGATGAACGCGCCATTTTACCACCATCGCCTGGTCGAAGCTCAATGTCACATACTAAGGTACCTTCAACAATTTTTCCAAGAGACATAATGTTACCAATTTCGACAGATGAATTCCCGCCGAGGCTGATTTGTTGACCAACAGACACACCCTCTGGAACAATGCTGTAATAACTTATACCACCTTCAAGGGTAATTTGCGAAAGCGGGGATCCCCGTCCCGGATCATGAACCAAGTCGTTAATGGTTCCGGTGATAGTTAAATCATAAATTTCTTTTGGCGACTTCACGAATGGATATTTCGCGGGTGCAACACGTTTGTGAGTTGAAGCACGGAAGTTTTGTCCACCGCGTCCACGTCTTTGTACACGAATTCGTTTTCCCATAATATCAGACCTTCTATAATTTTATTAAAGTATTCCTAGTTTAATTGCTACATCTGACGCTTTGAATTCTTCGGTAAGTTTTACATATGCTTTCTTTATACCCTGACTCGTTATTTGTAAATTAACTTTACTGACTTTAACGGCATAAAGTTCTTCAACAGCTTTTTTAATGTCAGCTTTTCCAGCTTTCAAATTAACGATAAATATTAGCTTGTTATCTTTTTCCACCATGACACTTGCTGACTCTGTCATAAGGGGATAAGAAATTATTTCGTTGTTATCCATTATGCATTTTCTCCATAGAGCGTGTTTAATTGTTCAATGGCACCATTTGTCCAAACTGTTAACCTTCCCGGATGTGTTCCTGGAGCTAACATTTCAGTGTTTAAGTTTAAAACATTTGTTACCTGAACACCTGGAATGTTATTTGCTGCTGTAACAAGATTTACACTGTCACACACTACGATAAGGGGTCCAACAGCCTGCTTCATTTTGCGACCACGAAGTTTGCCTTTTCCTGCACGTACATTACGACTATCACGTACACGCGTTATGTCATTATTAATACCTAAAAACTCGAATACTGATTCTATGTCTTTTGCTCGTGTCAAGTTTTCAATTGCATCATCAATGATTAACGGAATTTGAATAATGTTTTCGATTTTGTGACCACGTTTTGCAACAATATCTTTTTGGGCAGTTGCTGCAATTGCAGATGTTAACGCAAGTCTTGCTTCTTTCTTTGGAATGTTTTTAACAATTTTCTTTTCAGCTTTTGGAGGATGAGGTTGTCTTCCGCCAACAGTACTTGGAGCAAAAGCAGCTCGTCCGCTACCACCTTTTATACGCGGGATTCTTGCTATACCCATACCAGTTCCGCGTGATTCTGCGGTTGTACGTTTTCCAGCCATAGGATCCCGACCCTGCGGTTGGATACGATTTGATTGTATGGCTAACACAGCACGTTTAATCACGTCTGGTCTTATTGGTGTAGAAAAGACTTGAGGAAGATTTACTTTCCCAGTTGCTTTACCTTGTAAGTCAAAAACTTCTACTGTTTTTTCCGGCATGTTGTTTCACTTTATTTTCCTTGTGGAGAGTCTAATGAGATATATGTTATTTGTGGTGGTGTGTCAGGTGCTTCTGTGGGTGGTCGTGCTGGTACTCTTAGACGTAATTGACGTTTTTCTGTTCCCGGAACACTACCATCAATGAGGACGTATGGACCTTTAATTTCTCCATAGCGAATGAACCCCCCTTTAACAGTCGCTTCTTTGCCGTCTTTACCAATTTTCATGATACGCTTGTTATATTCTAAACGTTGATGATACCCCATTTGACCAGCCCTTGCGACCGAGTACATAAGGTGATGAGGATTCCATGGACCTAAAGTGGCAATGCCACGTTTTGTTTTACGACCTTTATGTTGAAGCTTAGTTACACCCCATCGCTTTACGGGTCCTTGAAAACCTTTACCCACTGTTACGCCAGCAACATCAACATATTGACCATCTTTAAACACTTCTTCCAAAGTCACTGTTTTACCTAAAAGTTGTTTTACGTAGTCAAATTGTTGTTGAATATTACCCCCACCAATCTGGATTTCGGAAATTTCGGGCTTCTTTTTTGAAATACTAGTTTGTGATGGTTGAGTAGCTGTGACCACACGTATTGTTATTGTTAGATCAAGATTTTTCTGTGCTTTTTCCAAC
>JAIRJY010000130.1 GCA_031260365.1 Nitrososphaerota archaeon
AATGAATTTTGTTCTATTTGCCATAAGCCAAGGACTAGGCGAAGCTTTGCTCATAATTGCTTTCTCAACCGAAACAGCTGCAAGTGCTGTTATACTTGCAGTACTAGTTGTACTATCCAAAAAATATGAAATAACCGATATCGATGAAATCCCAAAACTAATTCACAAAAAAGAAACAAACACAGCAACAGTAATAGTTAAAGAAGAAAAAAAAGCCAAAGAGGTTGTTAAAGAATAATGCAAATAGACGTAGTAATCGCTGCATGGTTGGTCTGGGTATTACCACTTTTTGCAAGCTTGTTTGTACCAGTAATAGGTAAATACAGCGAAAAAGCACGAAACGGTTATGTGGTAATCGTAGCAGCCTTAACCGCTTTACTCGCAGTCTCTCTAATACCTGCAGTATGGCACGGCGGAGAATTAGCTATAACAAGCACCGTTTCCTGGCTACCTGAAATAAGCGCAGGAATATACATAGACCCCTTAAGTGTACTTTTCACATGTTTAATAGCCTTCTTTGCATTGATAATAGCCATATATTCAATCGGTTACATGAAAGGCGAAAACGGGTTAACCCGTTACTACTACCTAATTTTACTCTTCATAGGTTCTATGATAGGTCTAGTTCTATCTGATAACATGCTTCAAATGTTCATATTCTGGGAAATGGTTGGCTTATGCAGCTACACCTTAATCTCGTTTTGGTACAAAAAACCCGAGTCCATCCGCTCAGGTGTAAAAGTCTTCATGATGACCCGAATAGGCGACGTGTGCCTACTTGCTGCCATAGGACTACTCTACTACATGTTTGCCACATTTAGCTTCCGCGGCATAATCGACGGAATTCAACTAGGCGCATTTAACATGAACATGATGATCATAGTAGCATTCCTAGTCTTAGGCGGTGCAATAGCAAAATCCGCACAGTTCCCCTTATTCACATGGCTCTACGGTGCTATGGAAGCACCAACATCTGTTAGTGCCCTTCTACACGCAGCAACAATGGTTAAAGCTGGCGTTTATCTTCTATCAAGATTCATACTAATTTTTTCAATAGCACCAGTTCTAATAGAGCAGTTAATGCCTTTATGGTTTCCAACAATCGCTTGGATAGGTGCTATAACAGCATTTATTGGTGCAACACTTGCTCTAACTACAACAGACCTTAAAGGAGTTCTCGCATATTCCACTATTAGCCAAATAGGTTTTATGATGGCTGCTTTAGGTGCAGCTGCAACTCATGGCGGATTAATAGGTGAAGGCTGGTTTGCTAGTCTATTTCACATGGTCAGCCATGCCTTCTTTGAAGGACTTGGTTTTCTTTTAGCAGGCGGCATAATACACGCTGTTGGTACCCGTGATATGAGACTAATGGGTGGTTTACGTAAACTTATGCCAATTAGTTTTCTTTTGATGATTATAATGGTTATAACAACTAGTGGATTACCGCCTTTTGCTGCTTTCTTTAGTAAAGGCTTAATTTTAACTAGTATTTCTGAAATTGCAACATCTGCAGGTTTAATGCAAACTATTCTGCTTTATGCAACAGCAGCAATAACTTTTGCTTATTGTATTCGCATGTTTATCTTAGTGTTCCTAGGACATGAATCTGAGTACCTGCAAAAACGACATGTACATGAAGCATCTAAAATTATGTTAATACCAGCAGTTATCTTAGCTTTCTTCTGTATCGTATGGGGTTTATCTGAACCTATAGTTGCACATTTCTTACATGTTGAAGTTGCAAGTATGCTCACTGCTTTCACAAGCCTCGAGTTTCCATTTTTCATTGCTCTGCTAATCCCCACTGGTATTCTTGTGTACTTTAGTTACTACAAAGGCTTTAACACCATACGCAACATCGCAAAAACAAATAATCCATTATCTACACTGTTAAAACATGCATATTTCATCGATGATTTCTATAGTTTAATCGTAAAAGGTTTAACTAAAATCTCTCAAGGACTCACACATGTAGAAGATGCACTATTTGGACGTTCTCTTGATGCAGTAGCAAAAGTGTTCCTAAAAATCTCTCAGTGGTTCACATGTGTAGAAAATACGCTATTTGGACGTTACATTGATGATCTTGGTGCAAAGATTAATGATACCGCAAAGTCTGGGAAAGCTTTATCACTAAAACAAGACCAATCATCAAACTACATGAACTATTTAGCTGCTGCAGTAATTGGTTTCATATTGATTGTAATATTAATAATATTGACTTTCGGAGTGGGTGTGATTTAGATGGTGTTTCCTGTTTTATTGTCTGTGTTTGCTTTGTCGTCTATTAGTGTTCCGTTTGTTTATCTTGTTGGTAGGCGGTCTTCTAAGGCGGCGGCTGTTTTTGTTGCGTTGGTTGCGTTTGTTAATTTGTGTTTGGTTGCGAGTACTATTCCGTCTGTTTTGGATGGTGGTAGTGGTCATCAGTGGGTTGAGACGTATAGGTGGATTCCGAGTTTGGGTAATGCGCAGTTTACTTTGTTTGTTGATGGGATGAGTGCTTCTATTGCTTTGGTTAGTTTAGTGTTGGTTATTGTTGCTTCGGTTTATAGTGTTAATTATATGTCTGGTAAGAAGAATTTGGCTGCGTATTATGCTTTGCTTTGTTTGCTTTCTGTGGGTTTGATTGGTGTGTTTCTTACTTCGAATTTGCTTTTGTTTTATTTTTGTTGGGAGCTTATGCTTGTTCCTGCGTATTTTCTTGTTGGTGAGTGGGGTTATCGTAATAGTTATAAGGCTGCTCTTAAATTGTTTATTTTTGCGCATGCTGGTGCGGTTTTTGTTCTTTTGGGTATTGGTGCGATTTATTGGTTGACTGGTACTACTGAGATGTTTTCTGTTGGTGGTGTTCAGGGTGCGCAGGGGTTGTTGTTTGGTGCTGAGGTTGCTGGTACTGCTAAGTGGATTCTTTTGGCTTTGACTGGTGGGTTTGCGGTTAAGATGGCTGTGTTTCCTGTTCATGCTTGGTTGCCTGATGCTCATTCTGAGGCTCCTGCGCCGATGTCTGCGTTGTTGAGTGGTGTTATTATTAGTGCTGGTGCTTATGCTATTCTTAGGATTGCGTTTGGTGTTGTTTTTCCTGCGGTGGATTTGTCTTTTGCAGTGAGCTTTTTGCATGTGCTTTCGGTTGTTGCTGTTGTTACGGCGTTTTTTGGTTCGTTTTTGGCGTTGTATGCTACAGATGTTAAGCGTGTTATTGCGTATTCGAGTATTTCTCATATGGGTTACATTATGTTTGGTATTTCGTTGTTTCCTGTTAGTGTAGTTGGTGGTACTGCTGTTGTTTTGGCGTCATCGATTGCTGTGACGGGTGCTGTTTTGCATATTGTGACTCATGGTGTTAGTAAGGGTCTTTTCTTTCTTACTGTTGGTGGTGTTATGCATCAGACTGAGGAGCGTGATATTGGTAGGTTGGGTGGTTTGGCTGGTAAAATGCCGTTTTCTACTGTTTCGGGTATTATTGCGGCTTTAAGTATTGCTGGTACGCCGCCGTTAGCTTGTTTTATTAGTGAATTTTTCATTTTTATGGGTGCTGTTCAAATTCTTGCGGTTGACTCTTTTTATGTTATACCTACGGTTTTGATGTTGGTTGCAACGGTGTTTTCTTTGGCGTATTCTTTGCGGTTTATCTCCAAAGTTTTCTTTGGAACTGCACCTGGTGAGTCGGTAGACGTAGTAGATACACATAATGTTATTGACACTACTACTGCTGCTACTGTTGATGATGATAGCCGTAGCAGTAGCAGTGGTGGTGGTGGTGGTGGTGGTGGTGGTGGTGGTGGTGGTGGTGGTGGTGGTGGTGGTTATGGGCGTAGGGTTGTTGATGTTCCTGTGTGTATGAAGGTGGCGCTTGGGGTTTTGGTTGTTTTGGTGGTTGTTATTGGTGTTTATCCTACGTTCTTTTTGGATCTTATTAGAACGGTGACATTTGGAGGTCTACTGTAAAATAGTAGATAATTTGGTGAAAAATCATGATAGATATTATTGATGTAATATTGCCCATATTTATGCTAATACTCGCAGCAATACTAACGATACCTGTATTCAAATTAGCCAACAAAAGCAAATATCATAACGCTGTAACAATTACTTGGTTTCTGCTAATTTTCGTAGTTGTAGGTATAAGTGTGGCTAATCTATCTTTGACCTATTTTAGCACTGATAATCCTTTGGCTTTAAATTTAAACATAAATGATATGGCGTCTTCACCTTTCCAAAGTTCTTTCTTAATAGATGCGCTCTCAATATACATGGCAATAATCATAGTTGCCGTTAGTATTGTAATCATAATCTATGGCGTATTTTTTGTAAACTCTGCTAGTCGTCTATCTGGTCGATATTTTGCAGTTATGCTTATGTTAACTGCAGCTTTACTTGGTGCAGTACTTGCCGGAGATTTGTTGACGCTTTTTATATTTTGGGAAATAGCCACAGTAGCCGCAGCTTTCCTTATGATGTTTCGTAAAAATGCCTTTAGCATAAATGCTACTATGAAATATCTCATAATGGTAATTATTGCGTCCGCATTTGTCCTTTTTGGGCTTTCTCTTGTCTTTGGTATAACAGGTAGCTTAAACTATCTGACAGTAAGTGCTGCTGTAAGTACTATTAGCTCAAATAATTTACCAATGTTAATTATCGCGTTTGTTTTCATAGCTGCAGGTTACGCCATAGAAGCAGCCATTGTCCCCTTTCATTTTTGGTTGCCCGATGCGTATACCGCAGCTCCAGCTCCATCTGCAGCACTTTTATCAGCTCTTGTAGACCAAGGTAGTTATTACATTTTAATCAGAATATTAATCTACATAATACTGCCACCCGGACAAGGACCAATAGATTGGACCATTATGCTCTCAATAATGGCTGCTTTAACGATGGTACTTGGTAATCTTTTTGCTTTAGTTCAAAATGACATTAAACGGTTAATAGCATACATATGCGTAGCCGATGTAGGTTATAATTTAATTGCAATTACCTGTGTAACTGCTCTTGGTTTAACAGCTAACTTGTACTTTTTCTTAATCGGTGGCTTAACTACTGCACTTGCTTTTATGGCTATAGGCATATTAAATAGGCATGGCTTTAAAACTCTTGATGATGTAGCAGGACTTGGCAAAAAAATGCCTCTAGTATGTATAGCCTTGATTATTGCCGGTTTATCTTTAGCAGGAGTACCACCGTTTGGTGGGTTCATGGCAAAATATCTCGTGTTTACAGCTGCAATTGAAGCAAACTATGTTTGGCTAGCAGTTATAGGTATCATCACAAGTATTTTGCAAACAGCATACATTTTCAGACTTGTAAACATAATGTTTAGCAAACCCGCAAAAAGTAACAAACAAATAACCTTTAGCATGAACAAAAAAATCTTCATACCCATATTCATAATGATTGCAGCAATTTTCATACTAGGGCTGTTCCCCGATATCGTACTACAATTAATACAACCAGTAATCAACCAATTACCTTTCCTATAAACACATTAATTTAGTCTACAACCGAGCAAAAACTACAAACATGCAAAACATACTAGATTTTTTGCAAGAAGTCTACTGTTATTCGTTTATTACTTGAATTTTGATTTTTTCTCCATAACAGTTGTAAGCCACAATGTCTTGCTCTGTTTCATACGGAAAGCCTACAATCATCATTATTCGCCCATAAAAATTGTTAGTGTCAACACTTGAAGCATTTTTATTTCCTGACGGGTGGGAATGAACTAAACCCATAATTGAAAAATCCATAGGTAACATGTGAAAAGGCAAATTCGCAAAACCATACCCATAAGTCGCCAAAGGAGGTACTAACAAATCAGTAATATGAATAGTATCTCTTTTCTTTTTACCTCTTAAAACTAGTATAGTCTCCTTTGGATAAAGCTGCTTTGCGCTGATAAAAATTGAATCTAACACTTCTCTATCTATCAAAACTACTACTGTTTTAGCCATGAAAATGTAAATAGAATTGCGACTTATTTGTTTTTTCCTAAAGAAACCCAATATTTCTTAGTATTACGGTTGTAAATTTTTGATAGATTTTTGTATTTTTATCCATAACTTTTCAAATTTAAGTAACATGTTTTATGTTTTAGTTTGTTTTTTAGCTATTTTTGTGTTTAGAGCTATATTTAGACCGTTTTAAAACAGTGTCGTATTTTACTTATGGACGTAATGTTGGTGTTTTATAAAAGTGTCTTTTAATGTCTCGTATTGTAAAAATGGGGAAAAATAAGTGTTATTTCTGCAAATTATTATTTAAATTGGGAAAAGTTAAGGTTTTAAACGACAATCTGGAACACACGTACCAATGTAAATTTGACTTGCTGTACGCGCCATCTCTAAGTAAACGTCTCACAAAACTTGAGTACATTTTTAAAAACGTGAGCTTTTGCTCGTATCATTAAGTTTATTTTTTTTGTATAGAAAAACTAAGCCGCCTATAATACAGCTAACTATTATAACTGCAATAGTGAACTTCACCAAATAACTATCCAACATCGATTTTATGCTTTGGTTTGACTCAGAACTAGATGGTGGAACACTTGGTTCTGGAGTAGTTGGAGAATTACTTGGCTCTGGACTAGTTGGTGGAATGTTTGTGTAGCTGATGTCATAGTTGTTGTAGCCTTGAGTAAATGGAGTTGTCCAAATAACATTGTTACCTATCTGTTTAACATAAATGGCGTCATGTTCCGGGCGTCTATTAGGTACTGCTTCAGATGCACGGTTATTTGAAAACACCACACCGTCAGAAACAAAAAGTTTTTTAAAATTTTTATCATAAACCCAAATTCCGCCTCCACTCTTTGACGCTGTATTATCCGAAATTTTGCCACAAAACACGCTAAAAGTACCACTGTTAAATACGCCTCCACCATCACCTGCAACGGTATTGTTTGAAATTTCGCCTCCAGACATACTAAAAACGCCAATATTGTTTACACCACCACCAGCACCCCCTCCAACAGCGTTATTACCTGAAATTTCGCCTCCCAACATACTAAAAATGCCACTATTATACACACCGCCACCACCATAACGATCGCCAAATGTAGAAACGTTATTGCTGAAAATTTTACCACCTGACATACTAAAATCACCATCATTATATACGCCACCACCACCCCATGCAGTGTTACCAGAAATTTCGCCACCAGTCATGTTAAAAGTGCCACCAAAATTTTCCACGCCTCCACCACACAGGGCATCATTTCCAAAAATTTTGCCACCAAGCATCATAAAAGAACCACTACCATTGATAAATACGCCACCACCCAAGTTACCATTATTACCTGAAATTTCGCCACTATACATTATAAGTTTACCACCTGAATTAACCATCACACCACTACCAAATCTCGATACATGTGTCACAACAATACCATCAAGCCGTAACATTCCACCATTTGCAACAGTCAAAGTGCTGGAACCATCTGAAATAGACGACAATCCTGGTGAACCAAACAGTTTGTAAAAACTATTTGTAGTGTTGCTTGTTAGTGTGATGTCTTTGTTAGCTGGAATAACAATTGTCCTTGTAAGTGTAATATCATTATCAATAGCAATACTTGTAGGTTCTATAGCAGCGTTAATAGCATTTCGAAGTTCATTTTCATTACTAACAACAATCTTTTCAGACACTCCAAAAGTGCAATTGAACTCAAAAATAAAACAAGAAAATGTTAAAGTTATTATAAATAGTAAAGAAACAAAACACAAAGCCTTTCGACTATAAAGACAACATAACCCATACAAATGTCTAGTATTTATATTCATACAGATAACCTTTTACAATGCTGCATTCACAAATTTAACACATTACAACTAAATATGTGTTACTTCATAATTGCTTCTATATCTTTTTCAGAAATAGCTTATTGCACACCGTAAATAATAGAGACCTCCTCGGTTTTTATTTCTTGATTTCAGAGTTGATTATTCCACAGATTAGGGCGGCGCGTAGTTCGTAGCGTTTGTGTCTGTTGCGATATTTGTTTGAGAGAATTTTAAACACTTTAAATTTGGCATTAATGTTCTCAATAAAAATACGCTCACGAGAAATACGTTGATTCTCCAGTTTCTCCTCGGCACTTAATGTGCCATTTCAAGGTTTCTTTTTAGGAATCAAACTATTTCTGTGCAATTTTAAAATTCCCTGATAACCACTAACACCTTGAACCAAAATCTCTTCAGAAACAAAACTCCCAACGCTGTCTTGATACAACAAAGTGAAATCATGAATACTGCCTTTAGCGTACGCA